>DATKFO010000832.1:0-5053 GCA_035544355.1 Thermoanaerobaculia bacterium | reverse complement strand
TTGATCGTCAAACGCGGCGCGGCGGCGGTTTCCATGATGCGCGCGGGGATCACGCCGCCGTTTCCGTTGCGGCGGCCTTTGATCGGCAAGCGCGTGTAGACCTGCGTCGAGAGGATCGATGCATGGCCGAGGATTTCCTGGACTTCGCGGATGTCGGTGCCGGAGGAGACCAGCATCGCGGCCATCGTGTGGCGAAGCGCGTGCGGCGTGATGTGGCGCTTGATCTCCGCGAGGCGCACGTGTTTTTTGAAAATGTTCTCGATCGAATAGATCGTGAGGCGCGTGCCCGAGCGGCCGACGAAGAGCGCGGCCGTATCGAGCGTTCGCTCCGCGCGCAGCTCGATGTACTGGCGCAGCGCGACGACGAGATTTTCGGTGGTGATCGTGACCAGGCGTCCGCGTGTCGCGCGGCCGGTGATGTGGATGTGATGCTTTTCGAGATCGACGTCGGTGACGTTGAGCGCGACGAGCTCGCCGATGCGGATGCCGGTCGAGAACAGCAGCTCGAGAATCACGTTGTCGCGCACGGCGCAGAAATAGCGATTGCGGCTGCCGGGCGATTGATCGCGCAACGTTGCGAGCTCGGCCACTTGCTCTTTCGGGGCGGCGAGCAGCGCGCGCACTTCGCGCGACGACAACACGGTCGGGACGCGATTTTCGATCGGGCGCTTGATCTTCAGCTTGCGCGCCGGCGACTCGGTGACGATCCCCTGCTCTTCGAGAAAGCGGAAGAACACTTTCAGTGCGGCGACTTTGCGGCGGATCGACGTGTCGCGGTACGGACCCATGCCGAGCTTGTCGAGATACGTCTCGAGGTGCTCCGGCGTGATGTCCACCATGTGCGCGTCGCTCATGTGCACATGGAATTGCGCGAGATCGGACTGGTAGGCACGCAAGGTGCGATCCGAGAGATTGCGCACACTCTGGCCGTGCTCCAGAAACTCGGCAATTGCCTGCGGAACATTCATCGTCGTCACACTTTCCAGCCTTGGTTTTGCGTGGGGAGGGCCGAGTCGAAGTCTAAAGGGCGACTTTGTATTGTCAAGAAATTATTTACACCTGAAATTATGCTGTAAGAGCATTTAGCAGCGATACTTACACCGCTGAGCCATGCGCGGACAACGCTTATTCATTCGCCCCATCGACGCCGCCGATCACGACATCGTCCAGACGTTCCTGCAGAACCACCGCGGGCGCTCGGACGTACCGGCATACGGTCTGCTCGCGAAGCTGGCCGGCGAGCTGGTGGCGGTCGTGGCGATCGACATCACGGATGACGCGGTGCGCGTCGCCGATCTCGTCGTCGCGACCGAGCTCCGCCGAAAGCGGATCGGGCGCGCGATGCTCGGCGAAGTCGCGCAGATCGCGGTGAAGATGGAGCGCGCGCGGCTCGTCGTCGACGACGCGGCAGGAGCCGACGAATTTTTCCGGCGCGTCGGATTTGCGAGTGAGGGGGGAGTTTGGACCAAGGTCGTTTGAAAACGTTGCCCGTTGCCCGTTGCCTGTTGCCCGTCGTTCTTTTGCTCGCGTCGTGCGGCGGTTCGCGCTCGCTCGACGTGATGCCTCGCGTGGTACCCAAACCGCCCGCCGTCGTCGAAGAACCGTTGCCGACCGATCGGCGCGAGCTCGCGAAGCTCGGCCTGCATCGCTTCGACGAAAAGCGCTGGGACGACGCGATCCGCATCCTCACCCTCGCTGCGGATGTGTATCCGGAAGTCGCTTCGCAGTTGCGAATCCGCATCGTGATGGCGGAAGAGAATCGCGGGAATGCCGCGAATGCGGCGGCGCTCGCCGCGCAGATTGTCGCGAATGCGCCAACGTCGTCCGCAGCAAACGTTGCGCGCCTGCGATTGCCCGCACTGTACGCAGAGAGCGGCGACATGGCGAACGCCGATCTCGCGTTTCAGCAGCTCGCCTCGATTCCGATCGACGAGCTGACCGAGCGTCCATTCATCGACACGTCGACGCGTCTCGCCAACGCAGGCCGTCACGATCTCGCCGATGCGATCCGCATGCATCTCCTCAACGATTACACGCAAGGCCGCTACACCGAGGAGCTTTACGGACTCTTGTCGGCGAAGATCGATCAACTCTCGCGCGACGAAGCGATCGCGCTCGCCGCGAAGCTCGCGAAAGCCGATCGCTACGATCAGGCTCTCGACCTCCTCGGCAGAATCGGCGACACCAACGACGATCTCTATCGCGGCGTTCGTCTCCGCGCGCTCTTCAACTCGCGCAACTACACGACACTGCTCGACGAAACGAAGGACGCCGTGCTCACCGATCCCGCGCTCGTGCTCCTGCGCGCGCGCGCCGCGTGGCGCAGCAATCAGCCGCAGGAGTTCCTCGCCGGACTCGCACGCATCGAAAAAGATTTTCCGGCGAGCAAGGAAGCGGTCGACGTGAAGGTGCTGCGCGCAAAGTATTCCGTCACCGACGAGATCGACTACGACCGCGCAATCGCCGACCTCGACACCGCAATCAACTCCGGAGCCCTCGGACAGGACGGCGAGAACATCTGGAACCTCGGATGGACGTACACGCTCGCACAAAAGTACGACGATGCATTGCGCGTGTTCGATCGCTACATCGCCGCGTATCCCGACGGCGACTGGAAAACGAACTCGCTGTTCTGGTCCGCAAAGATCCTCGACAAGCTCGGCCGCACGACCGAGCGCGACGCGAAAGCGCAGCAGATCGTTGCGGAGTTTCCGTTCAGTTACTACGCGTATCGCGTGAAAGAGCTGTGGCCTGCGATCACCGCGGAAATGCGCGCGACGCCGTTCCCGACCTTCGCGCCGATCAGCGAGCCGCGCATGACGACGATCGAAGAATTGATGGCGATCGATCTCGCACGCGACGCCGCGCGCGAAGCACAGCTCCTCGCGGCCGAGCATCCCGACGACCCTGGCGTCGCGTTCCTGCTCGCCGATGTCTATTCGCGCGGCGGTGAGCCGTTCAAGGCAAACGGTGTTTTGCAACGCCGCTTCCGCGAATTCGTGCGCCACGGCGGCACGAACATCCCGAAGCGCTTCTGGGAAATCCTCTTCCCGTTTCCGTACGGCGACGTCATTCGCGCCGAAGCGGAGAAGCGCTCGCTCGATCCGTATTTGATCGCGTCGATCATCCGGCAGGAGAGCGGCTTCGAGCCGCTGACCGTCTCGAACGCCGGCGCTGTCGGACTCATGCAGATCATGCCCGCAGAAGCGTCGCGCATCGCCACCGACGGCGGACTCGGAACCGTCACGCGCGAAGACCTCTTCGATCCCGCGAAGAACATTGCCGTCGGCGTCGCCGAGTATCAGCAGAAATTGCAGACGATGGACGGCCAGCAGGTCCTCGCGATCGCCGCATACAACGCCGGCGAAGACGCGGTACGCAGATGGTTGGGAAAAACGCCGATCGAGGACGTCGATACGTTTGTGGAGGCCATTCCGTTCGCAGAAACGAGGCTTTACGTGAAGACCGTCACTCGCAATCGGAGCGAATACCGAAGAATTTACGAGTGAAACGGCCGTGAACGTGGATGCACTACTCCTCAAAGAGGTGCATCATGTCGGGATCTGGCATAGCGTTTGGAGATGACCGCCACCGATGGCAGGACGGTGGATATATGAACGACAGCAGCCGCGGACTCGATCACGTCCGCTTTCGGTCCCCGCAGATCCCGTTCCTAATCACTATCCTTCTGCTCAGCGCTTCCATCGCTTCCGCCACGACGCAGCTCCTCCTCACGCGCGACACTCATGACATCGCGGGCGAGTACAAAGGTGTAGTCGAGCTCGTTGTTGACCCCGGAGTCGAAGCCGCGAAAGTGACGATCGCCGTTGACGGCCAGAAGATCGCAACCGGTCTTCTTTCCCCGTGGCGCATCGTCGTTGATTTCGGTCCGAGTGCACTCGAGCATCGCATCTCCGTCACCGCCACCACCACGAACGGCCGCCGCGTGCAATGGCACGAGACCGTCAACCGCGGCCTGCTGCCGCTCACGGTGAAGCTCGAACCGCTCGATCTCGCGAATCGTTTGTTCGCAGCGAAGACCACCGCGCCTGAGAACGATCCCGTGCAGGTCGTGCAACTCTGGCAGGACGGCCAAGTCGTCGCGGAATCGTCCGAGCAGCCGTATCGCATCACCGCGCCGCCCGAAGCCATCGCGAACGGATTCGTGCAGGTGACCGCACGCACGAAGTCGGGTGAAGAAGCTGCGGACTTCTGGTCGGCAACGGGTGACGTGCACGCAGAAGAAATTCAAGTTCGCACCGTGCCGCTGTTCGTCTCCGTCGTCGATCGCAGCGGACAAACGCACGACGACGTCGATCGCGCGCTCTTCCGCGTGCTCGACAACGAATCCGAAGCGACGATCGTCGAGTTCGGAAAGGCATTCGATCAGCCGATCTCGATCGCGCTGCTCATCGACGCGTCCGCGAGCATGACGTATTCGATGGAGAGCGCCGTGCGAGCCGCGAAGGAATTCGCGTCGCGCACGCTCAAGGCTGGCGACAAGTGCAGCGTCACCGCGATTCAGGACGTGCCCCGCCGCAAGCAGACGTTGACCGGCGAAAGCACTCTGGTCGCGAAAGCACTCGACGGCATCAAGCCGATGGGTCGCACCGCGCTGTTCGACGCGCTCTCGAGTGCGATCCGCGAATTGAAAGAGGAAAAGAACCGCCGCGCGATCGTCGTGCTCACCGACGGCACCGACACGTCCTCGATCGCGTCGTACAACGAGATCAGGCAGCTCGTCGGCACATCGGGCATCCCAATCTACTTCATCGCATACGAAGGCGGTGAAGAACAGCAGCGGAACGTCGATCAGCTGAAGTTTCTTGCCGAGGAGACTGGCGGATTCGTGGCGATCGCGACGGAGCAGAACCTGCCGCAGAAGTACCACGAGATCGAGAAAGACCTGCGCGCGCAATTCGCGATCCGCTACCAGATCACCGACTTCGCGAAATCGAACGAGTGGCGCACGGTGCACGTGCAACTGAAGAACTCGCGCCTGACGGCTCGCACGATCAAGGGATATTTCACGCCGTAGTCTTGGACGGCGGAC
>DATKFO010000831.1:0-3523 GCA_035544355.1 Thermoanaerobaculia bacterium | reverse complement strand
CGCCGATTCTTGCGCGAGGCGGCGGACTATAAGTCCGCCGTCCCTGGTTCACCGCGCAACCGCGTGACTCCGCAACCTCGCAACCCGAATCACGCGACCCAAAGCGGCGGCATGGCCGCCGCACTCCACATCACCAACCGTACTTTCCCGCTGCGGGACGCTCGTGTCCGAGGAGCGCTTCGCGGTACTTGCGGAACTCTTCGGTGGCGAGATGGACGGCGGGGAGGACTTGCTCGAGGTAGCCGAGGTAGTGCTCGCCGGGGATCGGGTGTCCGTCGTCCACGAGCATCGTTCCGTAGACGTCGTACGGCATGTACACGATGTCTTCGGCGCCGCGCTTGCGGAAGAACTTCACGTCGGGGACGAACAGCAGATCGCTCGGGGACACGCCTTTGATCGTCTCGTTCGTGTCCTGCACTTCGCGCACGAGACTGCGCGCGTCGGGCGCGGCGATGTCCTTCACTTTCTGCTGCACGATCGCGACGTTCACGAGCTCGATCACTTCGCGCACTTCGTTGTGATATTCGGCCTGCGCGGTGCCGTTGACGCGATCCTTGAATCCGAACTGCACAGCCGTTTCGCCGCCGCGCTCGTTGCCGAACATCTCGGAGCCGCGCGGGATCCAGTAGTTCAGCGTCTTCTGGATCTCATCGATCGAGTAGCGGCCGTTGCCGTTCGTCGCGCTCACCGCGAGCTCTTTGAGGAAGCCGCGGCCGGAGCCGATGTGGAAGCCTTCTTCGGAGAGCATCGGTCCCATCGAGCGCGCCATCGGCGCGTACGAAAAGACTTTCTGCATCTCGAGCTGATACTTGCCGACGAGGTCGATCGCCGTCGCAAATACGACGTTGTCGAGGAAGTTGAAGAACGGGATGTTGAACGCGTCGAGCACGTGATTGCCGAGCTCCATCGACAGCAGCTCGTCCATCGTCTCCGCCGCGATGTCGGGATGTCCCGGTTTCTTCCACGAGTGATCGTGATCGAGCACCCAGAACATCTGATACGCGTGCCGCAGCTCCTCGGCCATGATGCGCAGCACGGCCATCTTCATCTGATCGGTCGGCGCTTCTTCGAGCGTGAGGCGGTGCTGCTGGATCGAGCCGAGCTCCGTCGACGCCTGCGCGCGGACGATGTCGCGCGCGGAGTAAAACATGTTGCCGACCATCTCGCCGGCGTTTTCGAAGCGCGGCTTGCCGGCCATGCGGCCGAACTGAATGTTCTCGGTATTCAACTTGCCGATCTTTGCCGTGAGCTGGAACGGCGTCTGCGTCGCATAGAACTTCGTCCAGTTCGCCTGCAGAAAGTCGAGCTCGGGAAAGTTCTTCCGCTGCCACGCGACGAGCGCGTCATGATATTTCGGCGTGATCGTGTCGGTTGTGTAGGCTGCCAAGAGATCTCCATCAATGTAGGCCGGGCTTCAGCCCGACCCCGACAGGCTGAAGCCCGTCCTACATGCGATAATCGCGGAAACGCGGCGCGCATTCTACGCGGGCGGGGAGCGGCTTGGAAGAAGCGCACGCGAGGCACGGTTGCACGCGCCCGATAGCGACAATGCTCACGCTTCTGCACTCGGAGTCATTTCCGATCGCCCGATATGCCGACGCATTGGGGCGCGAGTCGATCTCATCACTCGCGGTGCACAGTCTCGAAACGGTCCTGTCCGCCGACACGAGCGATCTCCGCGTTCTGCTCGTCGATCCTGCGATCCTGAATCGCAACGGCAGCACATCGCTTGCGCTCGACGGACGCACGGCTGTGGTGAGCGTCGGCATCGATCAGCCGCGCTGGCTCACCGACGACAACATCTATCTCCATCTGCCGCAGGATCCGTCGTCGCCGGTGCTGATGAGTGCGATCAAGCGGGCCTATCAGTTCATCTTCCAGAAAGTTCGCGCCGATCAGCTCGAGCGCCAGCTCAACGAGCGCACGCGCGAGTTGCAGCAGGTCGCGGAAGTCGGCACGGCGCTCTCGACGGTGCGCGATCACTCGGTGCTGCTCACGATGATTCTCGGCAAAGCGCGCGAGCTTTCGCGTGCCGATGCGGGATCGCTCTATCTGCTCGGCGAAGTCGACGGACAGAAAGTGCTGCGCTGGAAGCTCGCGCAGAACGACTCGATCGACGTCGAGGCGTTCGAAGAAAAAATCCTGCAGATCACGCGCAAGAGTCTCGCGGGCTACGTTGCGATGACGGGCGAGGTGCTGCGCATCGACGACGCGTACGCGCTGCCGCCCGATGCGGAGTACTCGATCAACAAATCGTTCGACCGGGACAATGGATACCTCACGCGGTCGATGCTCGTGTTTCCGATGACGAATCACGTGGGCGACATCATCGGCGTGCTGCAGCTGATTAACCGAAAACGTGTCGGCGCGCCGCGCAAGCTCGCGGCGGCAACGGTGCCGCAGGAAGTGATCGCGTTCGACGACGGCACGGTCGATCTCATGCGCTCGCTCGCCGGTCAGGCCGCGGTCGCGGTCGAGAACAACCTGCTGTACGAATCGATCGAGCGGCTGTTCGAAGGATTCGTCACCGCCGCAGTCACCGCGATCGAACAACGCGATCCGACGACGTCGGGTCACTCGTTCCGCGTCGCTGATCTGACAGTGCAACTGGCGACGGTCGTCGATCGCATCGACAGCGGCACGTTCCGCGACGTGCGCTTCACGCCTGATCAGATTCGCGAAATTCGCTATGCATCGCTGCTGCACGACTTCGGCAAGGTCGGCGTGCGCGAACAAGTGCTGGTCAAAGAGAAAAAGTTGTACGGCCCGCAGCTCGAGAACGTGCGCTCGCGCTTCGAGTTCGCGATGAAGACGGTCGAGAACGAAGCGAACAAGCGCAAGGTCGACTACGTCGTGAAACACGGGCGGCAGGGATTCGACGAGTTCCGCACGCGCGTCGATCGCGAATGCGCCGAAGAGATCGCGCGGCTGCAGAAAGACTTCGCGTTCATCGCCACCTCGAACGAGCCGACGGTGCTGCCGGAAGGTGATTTCAATTACCTGCAGGAGCTCGCGACGCGCGACTTCGAAGACATTCGCGGGCAGCGCAAGCTGCTGCTCGATCCTGAAGAGGCGCGCATTCTCTCGATCCGCAAGGGCAATCTCGATGCGACCGAGCGGCTCGAGATCGAGAGCCACGTCACGCACACCTTCAATTTCCTACAGAAGATTCCGTGGACGAAGGACCTCTCCTCGGTCGCAGACATCGCCTACGCACATCACGAGAAGCTCAACGGTCGCGGCTATCCGCGCCGGCTCACCGCCGCCGACATTCCGCTGCAGTCGCGGATGATGACGGTCTCGGACATCTACGACGCGCTCACCGCGAGCGATCGCCCGTACAAGCGCGCCATCTCGACCGAGCGCGCGATCGACATCCTGCGCATGGAAGTGAAGGACGGCCTGCTCGACACGAATCTCGTGGAGACCTTCGTCGAAGCGAAGGTGTACGAGAGCGGCGTGATGCGGACGTAGTTTCGGAGTGCGGTGGCGACTGAGCCACCGCTTTCTGATCCGGATCACA
>DATKFO010000830.1:0-7421 GCA_035544355.1 Thermoanaerobaculia bacterium | reverse complement strand
TCTACGAGGTCCTGCTTTACCTCGCGCTCGTGCTCGCGCTCCCGTACTTCCTCTTCATCGGCATTCTGCGCGGGAAGTATCTGGCGAACATTCCGGAGCGGATGGGCGTGTATCGCTCGCGATCCGAGAAGCACGATCTCTGGATTCACGCGGTGTCGGTCGGCGAGGCGATCGCGGCGCGGTCCGTCGTCGCGGAAATTCAACGGATGCGGCCCGGCACGTCGATCGTGATGACGACGACGACGATTACGGGCCAGGCGCAGGCGCGGCGGCTGTATCCCGACGCGACCGTCACGTACTTCCCGTTCGATTTCGCGTTCGCGGTGCGGCGCTTTCTCGATCATCACGCGCCGCGTGTGTTTGCGACGATGGAGACGGAGATCTGGCCGAACGTCACGCGCATCACGAGCGGCCGCGGGATGAAGCTGATCCTCGCGAACGGGCGCATCTCCGATCGCTCGTTTCCGCGCTATCGCGCGTTTCGCGCGATCGTCGGGCGGATTCTTCGCCACTACGATCGCATCCTCGCGCGCGAGGAGACGGATCGCGAGCGCTTCGTCGCGATCGGCGCGCGCGACACGCTCGTCGAGACCAGCGGCAATGTGAAGTTCGATTACGAGCCCGACGCGACGCCGCTCGAGATCGCGCCGCGCCTCGAACAGCTGATCGCCAACCGCAAAGTCGTCGTCCTCGGATCGACGATGGAGGGTGAAGACGAAGCGCTGCTGCCCGAGGTCGAACGCTTTCTGAACGAACAGAACGCGTTCGTGATCATCGCGCCCCGCAAGCCAGAGCGCTTCGAGCTCGTCGCAGGATTGCTCGGCACGACGTCGCTGCGTTTCGTGCGGCGCAGCGAAATCGACAGCCGCCCCGACGCCGACATCCTCCTCCTCGACACCCTCGGCGAGCTCGCACGCATCTATCGATACGCGACCGTCGCGTTCGTCGGCGGCAGCATCGCGCCGAACGGCGGGCACAATCCGATCGAGCCTGCCGCCGGCGGCGTGCCGGTGTGCTTCGGCAAATCGATGTCGAATTTCCGCGAGATCGCGCAAGTGTTCTTGCGCAATGAGGCGGCGGTAGAAGTCGACAACGCAGCGGACGTGCTTGCATTCGCGACGCGGATGTTCGAGGACGAAGCAGCGCAGCGCGCGTGGGGCGCGCGTGCGAGAGAGACAGTGCAACAGAATCGCGGCGCGTCCGCGCGGACGGCGCGGCGGATCGTCGAGTTGCTCTCGTGATTGATCTTCCCTACCGCGCCGTGAACCGCGTGCGCCGTGCGCTCTATCGCCGCGGCATCCTCCGCGCGAAGCGCCTCCACCGCCCGGTGATCTCCGTCGGCAACATCGCGATCGGCGGCGCGGGCAAGACTCCTGCGGTGATCGCGATCGGACGCTTTTTTCTCGAGCATGGATTTCGCGTCGCGGTGCTGACGCGCGGCTACGGGCGAGAAGGCGATGCGACCGGCGTGATGGATGATCTCGATGCGAGACGCTGGGGCGACGAGCCGGTTGTGATCAAAAGGCGTCTCGCTAAAGCAGACGTAATCATTGGCAGTAATCGTTACGAGAATGCCATCGACAAAGATTACGACGTATTCTTGCTCGACGACGGCTTCCAGCATCTGCAGCTCGCGCGCGACGCCGACATCGTGATCGACGCGCCGGCGCGGTGGTATCGCGAAGGGCGCTCCGCGCTGCGCGACGCGACGTTCGTGATTCCGCGCAATCTCCGCACGATCGTGCCGCCGGAGCTCGCGAGAAAGCGTGTCTTCGCGTTTGCGGGACTCGCGAACAACGAACAGTTCTTCGCGACGCTCGAGACCGTGGGCACGCGCGGATTTCCCGATCATCATCGTTACACGGCCGCCGATCTCGACGCGATTCGCCAGGCGGCGCGTGACGCTGATGCCGATGCGATCGTCACAACCGAAAAGGACGCGGTGAAGATCGGCGCGGATGACATCCTCACCATCGGCGCGGAATTCGTGATCGATCCGGGCGTTCTCGAACGTCTGCTTCAGCTGGTTCGTCAATTTGGCCAAACGTCGTAAGAACCGAATCCTTCAGCGGATCGAGTACGTCGCGTTTCGCGCGCTCGTTGCGGCCGTGCGCCGGGCGTCCGAGGAGTCGCTGTATCGGTGGGGGACGCGGCTGGGTGCTCTGATGGGGAACGTGCTGCGCAAGCGCGATGCGCTCGCGATGCGCAATCTGCGCGCGACGTTTCCCGAAAAATCGGAAGCGGATCTGCGCGTGATCCTCGACGCGTGCTGGCGCCACTTCGGCCGCGAGGCGCTGCAGACGATTCAGACCCAGTACCTTTCGCTCGAAGAGATCGAGGCGCGCTGTCCGCTCGTGAACACGCATTTCGTCGACGAAGCGCTCGCGCGCGGCAACGGCATGATGCTCGTCAGCGGACATTGGGGCGGCTGGGAGATCGGTGGCATCTCCGCGATGTCGTTCCTGCGCCGCGTGCTGACAGTCACGCGTCCCCTCGACAACGAGTTGATGGAGCGCGATCTCCAGCGCCTCCGCGAAAACACGGGAACGGAGGTCGTCGATCGCCGCGGTGCGGCGCGCGCTTTGCTGAAGGGGCTCGCGGAAAACGCCGTCGTCGTGATTCTTCCCGATCAAGCGGTGCAGCCGAAGGAAGGGACGCTGGTTCCGTTTCTGGGGCGTCCCGCGTGGACCACTCCTGTACCTGCAAAACTGGCGCTGCGGGCTCGCACTACAATTGTGTTCGTTTTTTGCATTCCGGACGGACTCAGGCATCGTCTCGAGTTTGAAGAGCCGATCCGCGTGGAAGAGTTGACCGAAGACGAGCGGGATCCGATAGCACTCACAAAGAGACTCAACGAAGTGATTTCGCGACGGATCCTCGCCCGGCCCGAGCTTTGGTTGTGGATGCACGATCGTTGGAAAGGGACGGGGGAAGGCGAAACCGCGAATGGGCAGTGAAACTGTCGTCATCGGTCTGAACTGGGTCGGGGACAACATCCTCGCGCTCCCGACGTATCGCGCGCTGCAGCACCGCTTTCGCAGCGAAGGCGGAATCGCGGTCGCGGCGCCGGAGAATGTCTCGGCGCTGCTCAACGCGTCGGGCGTGTTCCGCAAAGTGATCGCGTGGAACGGCTCGACGAGCGAGCGCATCCGTTTACTGCGCAACGGCCGTTTCCGCCGCGCGGTGATTCTCCCGAACTCGTTCCGCGCCGCGATGGTCACGTTCGCGGCGGGGATCTCGGAGCGCTGGGGCTATCCGAGCGATTGCCGCGGATTGCTGCTCACACATTCGATCGCGCGCTCGGAGCGCCGGCATCAGCTCGACGACTACACCGCGCTTCTCAGCGCGCTCGACGCGCCGCGCGTCGTCGACGAACTGCCGATGATCACGCTGAACGCAAGCGTGCGCGAGAAAGCGCGCAAGCGTCTTCGGGCCCTTGGCATCCGCCTCGACCGTCCGCTCTTCGGCATTCACGCCGGCGGTTTGTACGGACGTGCGAAACATTGGGGCGATGAGCGCTACGGCGAAGTCGCGACGCGTCTTCGCCGCGAAGGCTTCGACGTCGTGCTGCTCACGAGTCCCGGCGAGCGCAAACAAGCGGAGGCGATCTCCGCGTCGTTCGGCGGCATTCCAATCACAGGACAAACGGGCGACGTGCTGCAGATCGCCGCGTCGATCTCGCATTGCTCGATCGTGATCACGAACGACAGCGGGCCGCTGCATCTCTCCGCCGCGCTCGCGGTGCCGTCAGTCTCGATCTTCGGCCCGACCGATCCCGGCCGCACGGTGATTCCCGGCGCGAGCCGCGTGCTGCAACGCTCCTACGGCTGCGCACCGTGTTACCAGCGCGAATGCCCCCTCGGACACCATCGCTGCATGAAAGACATTTCCGCCGACGACGTCTTCGACGCGGCGGTCGGTCTGTTTCAGGAGATGGAAGGGCGAGCGGAAGCTGCGGCGGAGCGTCACAGCGGCAACGTGACGTGAACGACGTCGCGCTCGTTTTCCGTCGTGGGGACGATGTCGCCGCCGAGGATGCGGGCTTGGGCGCGGGCGACGGCGATGCGGAAGTCGACTTCGCGCTGGCGGAACGGCTGTTCGTGGGTTCCCTCGCCGAAGAGATGCGCGACCGAGCGCACGCGCTGCGCGAGACGGTCGCTGTCGATGCAGACCACGATGCGGGTCGCGCGCTCGCGGCGCACCGACACGAACGCCTCGTCGTGCTCGGCAGCGCACGCGAGGATCTCGCTGATCACGCGGCGCACGGCTTCGACGTCGCCGCGCACATCGCCGATCGGCGTTGAGCCGTCGCATTGCGTGCAGAGCTCGCGCAGCAGCATGTCGAAATCGAACGTCGTCTCCGGACGATCCGTCGGCGCGATCTCGATGCGCGCGAGCTCGATGAGGTCGTTGATCTTCGTGAGCAGATCGCGGCCGCTGTTCTCCGCGGTCTGCGCGAGCTTGCGATTGCGCTCGTCGGTGAGCCGCTCGACGAGCAGCTCCGAGAATCCGATGATGTGATTGAGCGGCGTGCGCAGCTCGTGGCTCACGTTCATCAGGAACACGCTCTTCGCGCGGCTCGCGCGCTCGAGGGCTTCGACGGTGCGCGCGAGCTCCGCAGTGCGCTCTGCGACCATTCGTTCGAGATCGGCGTTGAGCTCATTGAGCATGCGCTGCGCCCGGCGTCGCTCGGTGATGTCCTGAAACACAGCGACTGCGTAAGCCAGTGAGCCGTCGTCATCGAAGATCGGCGTCGCGGTCACTTCGATCGCGATCCGCTCGCCGTGGCGATCGATCTCCGTGTCGTCGCTTGACGTGCGCTCGCCCGCGAGCGCGCGAACGATCGGCATGCGCTCGGTGGGATACGGAATGTTGGTTCCGGCGATGTACGCTGCGTATCGCTCGCCGAGCTGCTCGGCACGCAGACCGGGGACGAGGCCGCGGCCGAGGAGCGATTCCGCCGCGGCGTTCGCGTAGATGGCTCTGCCCGCGGCGTCGAGAATGAACACGCCGACCGGCAGTGTCTCGATGAGCTGAGCGAAGCGCTCGGGCCCGAACTCCATCGTTCCTCTCTCTCCAGGGAACGCGGCATCGTAGCACCGTCACATCGACGGGTGACTCGGCGCACCGCACAGCGTTCGCTCCGGGCTTACTCATGATGCCGGAGGCACGCCATGAGTGGATGGACACTCCTCGGACTCTTCGCCGTCGCCGTGATCGGATTTCTCGTCGTCAGCGGATGGCTGCGAACGTGGGCGAAGTATCGCGGACTGCGCGTGATCAATTGCCCGGAGAACTTTCACGTGATCGAGACCTTCCGCCGCGAGCATCCGCGCGACGTGGTCGAGCGGACGCGAATGGCGACTGTGCATCACACGCTGGCTCCGACGACAAGCGTGTATTGAGACTGTTTGGAGTGCGGCGACCGCAGTCGCCGCTTTTGTACAGCACCGCGTAAATGTCGAAAAGCGGCGATTGCGATCGCCGCACTCCAAATTACGCGACTGCGAGCGCGAAGCGCTCCTCGAGCCAGCTCGCGCATTTCTCGATCATGTGCCGCACGGCCTCGGTCTCTTCGCCGTGCACGATCTCGAGGCGCTTTTCGCCGCGGATGCGTGTCAGGACTTCGCGGTTCATGCGCAGTACCGGCATGTCACGGACGACGAGCAGGATCGGCGTGTGGAGATCGCGCAGTGCGTCGACGGCGAGGTCGGTGCGGCCGTCGATCGAGACGATCGCGGAGACGAGCTCGGGACGCATCGATGCGGCGACAATCGCGGCAGCGGCTGCGCCGCTCGATCCGACGTATGCGACGGGCAGTCCGTTCGTTTCGCGATTGCGCATGATCCACTGCGAGATGTCGATGAATCGCTGCGCGAGGAAGTCGGCGTCGTGGCGGAAGTGTCCCGTGCGCGAGTCGAACTGGATTTCATCTTCGGTGAGCAGCGGAACGAACAGCGCCGCGAGATTGCGGCGATGCATGTGCTCGACGATCTCCGCATCGCGAAGATCGGCTTCGAGCGAAGGAACGGACGCGATGATGACGATGGCCGACGGCTCACGCGGAACTGCCAGGCGACCTTCGAGCATCACCTTGCCGGTCCAGACGAGTGCAGGTTCGGTGATCGGCTTCATGACAACGTTTGTAGACCGAGTCAGCGGTTGCTCACAGTGACGCGAGGCAAGACTCCGCGTGACCGCTGCGTGCAACGCAATGCATCAGATTCCCAGAACGCTGAGCGTGGCGCCGAGGGCGATGATCAGGGCGCCTGCGACTGCGTCGCCGTAGCGATCGAGCCACGCCATCTTCAGTGTGCGCGCGCCGGCATGTGCGCCGGCGACGAGCACGATCATGGTGGTAATGGTCGCGACTTCGTAGATCAGCACGACCGCGAGCACCGCGGGCCATCCTGCGGCCGCGGCGGCGATGATCATCGGAATCACGGCGACGCACGGATCGGCGCAGAAGAGAAGAAACAACGACCACTCCGTCATCCGCGAGCCGTGATGGTGATGGTGGCCGTGTCCGTGATCGTGAGGCACTTCGTTGGCGTGATCGACCTGATGCATCACCTTCGGACGGAAGCTGCGCCAGAGTCCCCACACCATGTACGCGATGCCGAATCCGACGAGCAGCAGCGCGGCGTTCGATTCGAGCGTCGAGCCGAAGACCTTCACGGTCTCCAGTCCGACGAAGAGCGCGACGATGCCGAGGATTGCGGAAACAGTGACGTGTCCGAATCCGCAGAGCAGCGTGAGACGCGCGGTGCGCATGGCGCTCCAGTTGCGCGCGCGTGCGAGTGCGGCGAACGGAACCCAGTGATCGGGAGCGAGCGAGTGCAGCGAGCCGACGGTCGCCGCGGCGAGCATGAGCGCGAAGAGTGTCATCGGAACTGTGCCGTCCGTTTTTCGAAAAATGCATTGATGCCTTCGGCGAAGTTGTCGCCGTCTGCGATGCGTGCGAGTTGGTCGAGCTCGCGATCGAGATGGAAGTCGAGACGATCCATCCCCGCGGCCTGATTCAACAAGTCTTTGGCGATGCCGAGCGCTTCGGTCGGGCCGTGAGCGAGCAGCTCCGCCATCGTCATCACTTCATCATCGAACATCGCGACCGAATGCACTGCGGTGATGAGGCCATACTCGTGCGCCGCATGCGCATCGAGCCGCGGATTGAGAAAGAGCATTTCCATCGCGCGACGCAGTCCGACGAGACGCGGCAGGAAGAACGTCGAGCTCTCCGCGCCGGTGAGTCCCGTCTTCGCATAAGCCCATTCGAACGTTGCGCGCTCAGAGGCGACCACGAGATCGCACGCCATTGCGAGTCCGAAGCCGCCCGCGGCGGCGATACCGTCCACGGCTGCAATGAACGGTTTCGGCGCGCGGCGGATTTCGGAGATGGTCGAGTGGATGTATTCGAGGAT
>DATKFO010000829.1:0-3293 GCA_035544355.1 Thermoanaerobaculia bacterium | reverse complement strand
TGCTTTGCGGCGTAAAGCGCGCGGTCGGCGCGATCGATGAGCACGTCGGACGGGACGTTGCCCGTCGGGATGACCGCGGCGACGCCGCAGCTTGCGGTCATCGAGCGCTCGTCGTTTGCGTCGTACGGAATCGCGAGGTGCTCGATGCCGGTGCGCAGGCGTTCGGCGATGCGTACGGCTTCGTCGGCATTCGCGCCGGGGAGAAGGATCGCGAATTCTTCGCCGCCGTAGCGCGCGACGACGTCGCCGCTGCCGCGCACGGCTTCGTTGAGGAAGCGTCCGATTTGCCGCAGACAATCATCGCCCGCGGGATGGCCGCGGCTGTCGTTGAGCTCTTTGAAGAAATCGAGATCGAGCAGCACGAGCGACACCGGTTGCTGCCGCCGCAATCCGCGCTCCCACTCCGCCGCGAGCGAGCGTTGGAAATAGCGGCGATTCGCGATCGCGGTCAGGTCATCGATGAGCGAGAGACTCTCGAGCCGCGCGTTCGCCTGCTCGAGCTGCACGTTCTGCCGTACGAGCGCGTCCTGCGCTTCGCGCAATTGATCGACGGTATGGCGCAGCTCCACCGTCTGCTCCGCGACGCGCGTGCGCAAACGCTCCGCTTGCCGCCGCAGCGCGGTCGTGCTGAATCGCACGATGAGAAACAGCAGCGCCGCCGACGCGACGAACCACAGTGCGATCGCCCACGGCGTGCGATACCACGGCGGCAACACGCTGAACGACCACGTCGCCGGAACGCTGGTGTTTCCCGCCGGCCCACGCGCGCGCACGCGGAACGTGTAGTGGTTTTCGACGAGATGCGTGTAGTCGATGAACGGCTGCTCACTCCACGCGCTCCACGCGGCATCGGCGGGATCGAGCCGGAATTGATACGCGATGCCGGGGCGGAACGACGCGGGCGCGAACTCGATGCGGATGCGTCCGAACGTGTGCCGCACCTCGACGCGCTGCGTTGCTTCGCCCGAGCCACCGTAAAGGAGTTGACGATCTCCTGCGATCACGCGGCGGATCAGCGGAGGCGGCTGCGCGAACGACGTCTTCGCGCGCGCGGGCTCGTGGCGAAACAATCCACGATCCGCGCAGAACCACACCACGCCCTGATCCTCGGCACGCATCACCTGAATGTCGCCGACCGTCATCGCAACGAGCGGCTCGCCGTTCTTGTCATACGTGCCGTCCGCGTTGCGCCGGAACACGCGCGGCGGCAGCGAATTGATCCAGACATTGCCGTCGCGATCTTCGAGCAGCAGAAAGAATCCGCCGGGCGCGCTGATGTGGCCGAGGAGTGGGTCGGGCTCGATTTTGCCGCTCTTGGCGAGCTGCTGCACGCGACCGTCGGACGTTACGAATACGACGCGTCCACCGACGTTCGCGACGTTCATCTCCCCGTCGCCGAATTCCTTCGCGCCATCGGGCCCGATGCGCACGATGCCGTGAAACGTCGAGCCGCACCAGAGCACGCCGTCCAACTCAACCAACGACCGAATGTACGGACGTCCACCGTTGACGAGTCCTTCGAAGTGCCACGCGCCGTCGCGATTGCGCAGGATGCCGAGGCCTGCGCGTGTGCCGAGCCAGACGCGCGAGGGATCGCTCGTCGATTGCAGCATCGAGTAGACGACTTGCTTTTCCGTTCCCGCGATCACCGCCGGCGATCCGCCGTCGGGCAAGCGATACACGCCCGTCGCAGTCGCGATGAGCAACTCGTGCGCGCGCGAAACGAGCGCCCACGCGGACACCGGCAATCCCGCAACGGGATTAGCGATTCCTGCGGCGGCGGTGTCATCGCTGTCGAGCGTGTACAAGCCGTGCGATCCGCTGAGGTAGAGACGGCCGTTGTGGCGAACGATGTCGGTGACGCTGCCGCGCACACCGCGACGCGCGTCGAGCAGCGACAGCGGCGACGCGAGGTCGACGCGCACGATGCCGCCGTCGAATGTCAGCCACAACGATCCTTCGCGATCGGCGTACGCAGACGTCAGCACCGATTCCGGCAGACCGGCTTCCGTGCTGATGACCTGATCGATCGTGCCGTCGTCCGCGAGAATCAGCACGCCGTCCTGCCGCGTTGCGATCGCGAGGCGTCCGTCGAGCAGGCGGCTGCCGCCCATCACGATCCTCGTTTTCAACCATTGCGACGCGGCTGGCGCGAACGGTTTCTCATCGAGTGTGAAGAGTCCTTCGTTCGTGACGAACGCGACGCCGCCGGGCAGCACGACGTCGACGTGTTTGTTCGCGAAGTGAATCGCGTTGCTGCCGATCTCGATCAAACCCGCGGGCGCGCTGACGTACGTTTTTCGGTCGGCGTTGAAGCAGAAGTGCTTGCCGGGATTCTCGTGATCGTCGCGCAGCACGCGAATCGTTTTCGCGCCATCCCAATGCAATACAAGCTGCTCCGACGCGATCACGAATCCGTCGCCGGTCGCGCACACGCTGCGCACGTCGCCGATGTGCTCGCGCGCAGAAGCGGGGAGGAGTTGCGCGAGCGAGTGATACTCCATCTCGCCGCGCGCGTCGGGCGTCAACTGTCCGAAGTCTTCGACCGAGCCGACGACGACCTGTCCGCGCGCATTCGTCGCGACGCCGAAGCCGACCGATTCATCCGGCAGCGTGACGACGTTCCACCACGCGCCGTCGTAGGCGAGGACGCCGCCGAGGTTGCCGAAGTAGAGGATGCCGCGCGGATCTTGCGCGACCGAGAAGTTTTGCGGACCGCCTTTGTGCACCTCGGGACGAAAGAGCGTGACGAGCGGAAATCCGCGCTCGTACCGCGTTTCCGCATGCAGCGACGCCGCGACCAGCGCGAGCGCGAGGACCACGAATCGCCTGCGATGCGAAGTTTTCGACATTGTCTCCCGGGTTGGACTGCGTGAAGATTGCCTCGGAATGACCCTTTCGGGCAAGTAGGGGAGGCCTGCGGCCCTACATTGTTTGGAGTGCGGCGGCCATGCCGCCGCTTGGGTCGCGAGTTCGGGTTGCGGAGTTGCGCGGTCACGCGGTTGCGCGACGAACCTGGACGGCGGACTTATAGTCCGCCGCCTCGCGCAAAAACCCGCGGACTATAAGTCCGCCGTCCCGTAGTTTTGAGACGTCTCCCATGCCGCCGCTTTGGGTCGCGAGTTCGGGTTGCGCGGTTGCGCGGTCACGCGGCGAACCTGGACGGCGGACTTATAGTCCGCCGATTTTTTGCGCGAGGCGGGACCTCGATCGAACGTAGGACAGGCTTCAGCCTGTCCCGCTCAGCGACCCATGTCAGGGGGACAGGCTGAAGCCTGTCCTACGTCTTCGCC
>DATKFO010000828.1:0-3216 GCA_035544355.1 Thermoanaerobaculia bacterium | reverse complement strand
GTCACTCTGCAACTGCTTCTATCTCTGCGCGACCGGTGCGTATTCGCCAAGGAGTTCGCGGCGCCACCACGTGCCCGTTCGCCTTCGCTCGTCGCGCGTGGTGAACCAGTATTGCCAGATCACGGCGCGCACGGCGACCGGCGGACGTTCGCGAAACGGATTCGCGCGGAAGAGGTGCAGCACCGACGGTTCGTTTTGCAGCAGACGTTCCTGCACGTTGACGACCCAGAGATTGTTCTCGAACGTACCGAGCGATGCGAACCAGAGGTTCCAGTCGAAGCGCGGCTGATACGGCGCGAAGATGTGCGGCGCCTCGCGCGGGTCCTGCGGTTTGGATCGGAACGGATACGCGATCCATGTTTTGCCGTCGCGCGTTCCCTGAAATTCGATCTCGTACCGCGCGCGCGTCATCACCGCGAAGAGGCCGTAGTTGTTGACGATGCGGAACGGCTCGACGAGTCGCGCGGGAAAGGAGGATGGCGACAAGAAGATGAGGATCGTCAGCGTGAACGCAAGCGGCAAGGCAACGACTGCGATCGGTCTCCTCCGGGCAACGGGTAACGAGGAACGGGCAACGCCGTCATCGAGCAGAAGGAATCCGAGCGACAACACGAGGTAATTCAAGAACGCGTAGTTTGCGGTGAGGATGATCCCGATCTGCAGCGGCGTGGTGATCGCGAATGCGATCAGGCGCGCGCGGCTATGCGGCACGAACAGCAGCCACACGACGACGAGCTCGACGATCAGCGTGAGGAGCGCGGTCGCTGCGTGAAACGCGTGCGGCAGTTGCTGCACGTGCCAGCCGATCCACGTGGGCAGCGGACCGTTCTCGTAGTACTTGTCCATCGCCGTGAGGTTGCGCCACTGCACTTCGCCGCTGAGCAGTTTCACGAGTCCCGACTCGAAGTAGATGCGGAACCACTCCCACTGCAGCAGAAAGATCGCGGCGCGCGATGGCGGATCGTGCGCGCCGAGGCGCGGACGCAGTCCGCGCGGCACGAGAAAGAGCGAGAGGAATGCGGCTTCGAGCAACATGCCGTCCGACTGATAGCCGGAGAACTCCTGCGCGGCGGCCACGAAACTCAGGAAGCAAACGAACGCGACGACGATCGACGCGCGCGGCCAGAGATTCAGTACGATCGCGATCGACGCGACGATGCCGATTGCGACGATTGCAGTGAGCATCCGATCGCTCGCACTGAACCAGAGCAGCGTCGGCACGAACCAATACGCCTTCCATCCGAGCGCGTCGTGCACCGCGCGGAGGTAATCGCGCGCGGGAAGGATTCCGTGCGGACCGATGAGTCCGTGGATCTGAAACGCGAGCGAGTAGAACGCAGAAAAGAAGATCGCGCCGAGGGCTCGCGTCCAGATCCAGCGCGCGCGAAGTGCGGGCTGCGGCTCGAGAAACCAGCGGGTGTGCCACGAGGGGCGGGGCGGCGCGAGGACGGCGTCGAACATCTACATTCCGAATAAATATCTTGCGCTGAGCCGCCGTTTGGGTGCACGCTTTCGCTCCAAAGTCGTCCGAAAAAAACCAGGAGATCCGGTTGGAACGGTACCGAGGCGCAGCCGTACTGCTGTTTTCGCTGTTCCCTGCACTTGTGCTCGCTGACGACGCGCACGTGCAATCGACGCTCTGCCGCGAGTCGGTGGTCGTGCTCGACGCGGATCATACGGCCGCGAAACTCGACGGCTGCGGCGATGATGATCCCGAGGATCTGCTGTGGCATCTCGATCGAATCGATCAGATCGGCGGCGCGCTCGATGGAATGTTCGAGCGCCGCAACGGCGGTGCCGGCAGTGTCGTGTACGTGATGGACACCGGCGTGATGGCGTCGCACGATGAGTTCGCCGGCGACGGCGGCAGTCGCGTGATTGCAGGCTTCGACGTCAGCGGCTCCGTTGTCATCGGCACATCGAACTGCAAGAGCGCGAACAAAGCGATTGCTCCTTGCTACTCCGATTTCACGGAGCTCGTCGCTGCATCGCACGGAACGAGCGTCGCATCAATCGTCGCCGGCCGCACGATCGGTGTCGCACCCGACGCCGACATCGTCAGCATCCGCGTGATGAACGAGCGCGGTCTCGCAACGACGCGCACGTATCTCGACGGACTCGAATCCATCATCGCGCATGCGTGGAATCCGTCCTCGCCGCAGTTTCACACCGCGATCGTGAACATCAGCGGTTGGGTGCTCGAGCGGCTCACGACGTTGAGTGCCGACGCGACGCCCGCGGTTCCATTCAGCGCAGTCGAAGAGAAGATGCGCGCGATGATCGGCGGCGTCGACGCGAAGGGGCGTCCCGATCCGAACGGCAAGCGCTTTCTCTTCGTCGTCGCCGGCAACAATCTCGACGGAGGCTGCGGCCGCGCAGGAGTCGTCGACCGCTTTCCCGCAATCCTCGGCAAGGACATCGACGGCATCATCACTGTTGGCGGCATGACCGCGGACAACAGCGCGTGGAACGGCACATGCCGCGGCGGCGTGGAAGTACTCGCGCCGGCGCAGTCGATCTTCAGCGCGACGATCACCGCGCACGATCACTATCGCGGACGGCGTCCGTTCCTTCGCTCGGGAACGTCGTTCGCCGCACCGATCATCAGCGGCATCGCCGCGCGCATGCTCACCGATCGGCCCGAGCTCACGCCGCAGCAGCTCGAGTCGTGGATCACGTCGACGCCATCGCGCATCGACTCGCCCGATTCGAAGTACGCGGACGGCAAGGTCGGCTACGTGCGCTCGCTCGCGCCCGCGCCGGCGATCGCGTCGCGCGTGACGTTGGAGCCGTGATGTTGTTCGCCGCGCTTCGCGTGGCGCCGGCCCGACAAGCACGATTTTCGCGAGGGCGGGCCGCCTGAGAGGCGGCCCTACGTTGTGAAACGTAGGACATGCTCTCAGCTTGTCCTGCGCGTGCCACGTGCGGGGGAGTGGCGGCTGCGACGAACGCACGATTTTCGCGAGGGCGGGCCGCCTTGAGAGGCGGCCCTACGTAGTGGAACGTAGGACATGCTCTCAGCTTGTCCTGCGCGTGCCACGTGCGGGGAGTTGCGGGCCGCGACGAACGCACGATTTCCGCGAGGGCGGGCCGCCTGGAGAGGCGGCCCTACGTTCCAGAACGTAGGACATGCTCTCAGCTTGTCCTGCGCGTGCCACGTGCGGGGAGGGGCGGGCCGCGACGACCGCACGGTTTTCGCGAGGGCGGGCCGCCTGG
>DATKFO010000827.1:0-5475 GCA_035544355.1 Thermoanaerobaculia bacterium | reverse complement strand
ACAGCTGAGAGCATGTCCTACGTTCCAGAACGTAGGGCCGCCTCTCAGGCGGCCCGCCCTCGCGGAAATCGTGCGTTCGTCGCAGCTCGCCACTTCGCTGGCCAATGGCACGCGCAGGACAAGCTGAGAGCATGTCCTACGTTCCTCAACGTAGGGCCGCCTCTCAGGCGGCCCGCCCACGCGGAAATCGTGCGTTCGTCGCAGCTCGCCACTCGCTGGCCAGTGGCACGCGCAGGACAAGCTGAGAGCATGTCCTACGTTTATGGTCCGCCGCCTTTTGCGCAAGCGACGGCGCCGCGCGCACTCCACACTACATCTTGTATTTGCCGAGATCGTCGGGCTCGAGGTTCTCGAACCACTTCTTCATCTTCTCTTCGCTGTCTTCGCCGTCGGGCGAGATCGTCTGCGCTTGTTCGAGCACCGATTGCGCGACGTAGATCGGCGCTTCCGTGCGCAGCGCGAGTGCGATCGCGTCGCTCGGGCGCGCGTCGATCTCGTAGGTGCGCTCGCCGGAGATCAGGCGGATCTGCGCGAAGAATGTGGAGTCGCGGAGGTCGTTGATCACGACGCGCGTCACGCGTGCGTCGAGCTCGGCGATCATGTTGCGGAGCAGGTCGTGCGTCATCGGGCGCGGCGTGGTGATGCTCTCGAGCTGCAGCGCGATGGCGTTCGCTTCGAAGATGCCGACCCAGATCGGGAGGAAGAATTTTTCGTCGTCGTCCTTGAGCACGACGATCGGCGAATTCGACACGGGGTCGAGCATCAGGCCCTTGATCGACATCGGTACGAGCTGACTCATGCCACGGCCTCCCCGCGCAACGTGTGATGCTGCGCTGAATCGATGCGCACGCCAAGCATACTCCCGAGCGGCATCGACGCGTTTCCGTGGAAGTTCACGACCCAGTTGTCGTCCGTGCGCCCCGAGAGCATCGCGGGGTCGTGACGGCTCGGTCCTTCGTAGAGAACGGGCACGACGCGGCCGCGATACGACTCGAGGCGCTCGTGCTTGATGCGCTCGTGCAGCGCGAACAATCGCGTGAGGCGCTCCGATGCGATTTCGTCGTCGACCGGCGCGCCGATCTTCAGCGACGGCGTGCCCGGGCGCGGCGAATATTTGAACGCGAACATCGAGCCGTAGCGCACGTGCTCGACGAGCGAAAGCGTTTCGAGAAAATCGTCTTCGGTCTCGCCGGGAAATCCGACGATGACGTCGGTCGAGAAATGAATCTCTGGAATCGCGGCGCGGATGCGCTCGATCGTCTCGAGGTATTTCTCGCGCGTGTACAGCCGCTTCATGCGACGCAGCACGCGTGATGAGCCCGACTGCACGGGCAGGTGCAGATAGCGCGAGATGTTTTCGTGATCGCGCATTGCGACGATCATCGAGTCACTCACCTCGGCCGGATGCGACGTCATGAAGCGCAAACGCGCGACGCCTTCGATCTCCGCGACTGCCGCGAGCAGCGCACCGAAATCGCGTCCGCTGATCGGACAGCGGTAGGCGTTGACGGTTTGCCCGAGGAGCTCGATCTCGACGCGGCCGGTGGCGACGGCGGCGCGCACTTCGGCGAGCACGTCGTCGAACGGACGCGAGACTTCGCGTCCGCGCGTCGTCGGCACGATGCAGAACGTGCAGTTCTTGTTGCAGCCTTCGATGATCGTGACCCACGCCTTCGTCGCCGAGGAGCGATCGATCGCGTCGATGTCGTAGCGGCGATCTTCAGGGAAATCGATCGCGACGGTTTGCGATCCGCTGAGAATCTCGTCGATGTGCCCGACATTGCCCGGCCCCATCACGAAATCGACCCACGGCGCGCGCTCGAGGATGCGCTCCCCTTCCTGCTGCGCGACGCAGCCGCAGACGCCGATCTTGATGTCGTGCTCGCGCTTGAGCTCGCGCAACTCGCCGAGGCGCGAGAAAACCTTGTGCTCTGATTTTTCGCGAATGGAGCACGTGTTGAGCAGCACGATGTCCGCGTCTTTCTCATCCTCGACGCGGCGATAGCCGCGGAGCTTGAGATTGCCCGACAGGCGCTGGCTGTCGAGATCGTTCATCTGACAGCCCCAGGTTTCGATGAAGAAGGTTTTCATGGGTGATCGGTGGTCAGTGATCAGTGATTAGTGATCGAGGAGGTGCCTCGCTGGGACTCGCCTCACCGATCACTGACCACGAATTTCTTCCAGGTCTCTCCTCGCCTGCTCGAGCAGCGCCTGCGTCGCGTCGAATCGTCTCCGAATCACCGTATCGCGCATGTTCGGATCGCCTTCATCGAAATACGCCTGCTCGATTTTTGCGAGCTCAAGCTCGAGGTCTTTCACTCTCGCTTCCGCGACGGCGATGCGTGCATCGGCCGCGACTTTCGCTTTTTTCTCCGCTTCGAACTTCGCGATCGGGCTGCTGGTGTCGGCCGGCCGCGGTTTCTCCGGCTCGCCCGGCAGCTGGACCAACTTCCCTTTCGCCTTCTTGACGTCGGCGTTCGTGATGACTTTCGTCGTGCTCTTCTTCCGCTTTGCCTTCGCGTCTTTCGCTGCTTCGACGAGTGCGGTCGTGTCTTTTTGCGATGGCGGCGGCGCGGTCGATGTTTCGTCGGCCGTCAATAACAACAGCGCGAGAAAGTAGACGCTCATTCCTTCGTTGCCGCGATGCGGCCGTACCGATCTTCGAGCCGCACCACGTCGTCGAGCTCCGGCGTCGAGACTTCCGCGACGTCGGTGTCGACGATCGCTTCCATCCGGTGAATCAGGCGCGGCGGGATGTGAAACGCCTCGCCTTCCCGCAACAGCAATTCACGCCGGTCTCCGTCGTACTCGATCGTCAGCCGCAGTTCGCCTCGCACAACGTACAGCGTCTCTTCTTTCATTTCGTGGTACTGGAGGCTGAGGCTCTCGCCTTCGGTGATGTGCAGAATCTTGCCGACGTAGCGCGCGGTCTTCGCGAAGATCAGCTCGTAGCCCCACGGCTTCGAGATACGTTGGATCTCACGATGTCGAAAATGATCTTCGCTCATAGGGTTCTGGGTACCAGTCCTTCCGGGAAACGCATGGCCACGCTCTCGATCACGAACTCCTCGATCTCCTGCGCGGTTTTCTTCTGCATCGCGATCTCCGCAATGCGCTTGCAGTCTTTGTAACGCACCGATCGGATCACGTTCTTCACGATCGGAATCGACGACGGATTCATCGAGAAGGTGTCGAGCCCGAGGCCGAGAAGGACGATCGCGTACATCGGATCGGAGGCCATCTCGCCGCACATCGACACCGGGATGTTCGCGCGCTTACCGGCCTCGATCACGCCTTTGATCAGGCGCAGCAGCGCGGGATGCAGCGGTTCGTACAAGTAGCCGACGTTCTCGTTCGCGCGATCGATGGCGAGCGAATATTGCGTGAGGTCGTTCGTGCCGATCGCGAAGAAATCCGCTTCGGTCGCGAGCAGGTCCGCGATGATCGCCGCGGACGGCACTTCGATCATGATCCCGACTTTCATCTCGCGGTCGTACGCGATGCCGTTCGCGTCGAGGTCCGTTTTGATCTCGCGCAGGAACGTCTTCACCTGACGCACTTCCTGCACGCTCGTGACGAGCGGGAACATGATGCGGATGTTGTTGCCGAACGCGGACGCGCGCAGCAGCGCGCGCAACTGCGCGCGGAACATCTCGCGATGTTTCATGCAGAGCCGCAGACCGCGCAATCCGAGAACCGGATTGTCTTCCTTCGAGCCCATGACTTCGCGCGCGAGTTTTTTGCCGCCGAGGTCGTACGTGCGGATCACGCACGTGCGCGGCGCGAGCGCTTCGGCGAGGCGGCGATACGTTTCGAAGTGCTCTTCTTCGGTCGGCAGGCCGGGGCTTTTCGAGAGATACAAAAACTCCGAGCGATAGAGGCCGATGCCATCGGCGCCGAATTTCACGGCGTCGCCGAGCTCTTCGAGCAGCTCGATGTTCGCCTGCAGCGTGATCTGGTGGTTGTCTTTCGTGACGCTCGGCAGCTCGCGATTTTCGAGCAGTTTCTTTTCCTGCTCTTCGTGGCGCGTCTCGCGGCTGCGGTACTCCTCGAGCATCGCCTTCGTCGGATTGACGACGATCGCGCCTTCGTAGCCGTCGATGATCACGAGCTCGTCGTTGTCGACCATCTTCGTGAGGCGCGGCACGCCGATGACGGCCGGCATGAACAGCGACTTCGCGATGATCGAGGTGTGCGACGTGCGGCTGCCGGTCTGGGTCGCAAAGCCGACGATCGGCCGGCGATTGAAGTGAATCGCGTCGGATGGCGTGAGATCGTCCGCGAGGATGACGACGTCGTGCTCGATCTCCGAGAGATCGTGATGCGCGACGCCCTGCAGGTTCGTGAGCACGCGCTCGGCGACGTCTTTCACATCCGCCACGCGCTCTTTCAAGTACGAATCGTCAAAGCTCGCGAACCGAGCCTGCAGCTCCTCCTGCACCTCGGCAAGAGCCCACTCCGCATTCACGAGCTCGTTCTCGATCTTCTGCACGACCTTGTCCGCGAACGACGCATCGCCGACGATCATCGCGTGCGCCTCGAAGATCGACGCGTACTCGTCGCCCATCGAGCGGCTGACTTTCGCCTTCAGCTCGAGCAGCTCATCGCGCGTTTTCTCGAGCGACTCGAGAAAGCGCGTGACCTCGCCGGGCACGTCGATCTCCGGAATCGGAACGCGATAGACCTGAGCCACGCGCTTCTCGACGATGACCGCGCGCCCGATGGCGATGCCGGGAGAGACACCGATGCCCTTGTACGTGCGGATGTCGCTGCGAGTCTGGGCCGAAGCCGCGCGTTCAGTGGGCACGCGTCATTCTAGCTCGTCGAATTTGGCGTCGATGAGCTTCTCGATGGCGTCGAGTGCTTCGCGCTCGTCTTCGCCGTCGGCTTTCACGTTGATCGTCGAGCCGCGGCCCGCTGCGAGCAGGAGGATGCCGAGGATCGATTTACCGTCGACTTCCTCTTCGCCTTTGCGGATTTTGATGTTCGCACGGAACTTCGCGGCGACGTGCACGAGCTTCGCGGCGGCGCGCGCGTGCAGTCCGAGCTTGTTCTTGATCTCGATGTCGCGTGAGGTCATACGGCCGCGCGTTTCTCGCTGGTCAGCAGGTCGGACGCGACGCGGATCGCTTTCGATCCCTTCTCGCTGATCACGTGTGCGAGCGTGGCGACGTCTTTCGCGTCTTCCTTGACCGTCGCGAACTTCACGATCATCGGCAGGTTCACGCCGGTGACGATCTCGACGCGCCCCTGCTCGAGAAACGAGAGGCTGATGTTGCTCGGCGTGCCGCCGAACATGTCGGTGAAGATGATGACGCCGCGCGCGGTGGCGAGGCGCTCGAGCGCTTCGCGAATCTTCTCGCGCGCTTCGTCGACGGTGTCATTCCATTCGAGCGGCACCGCCTCGATGCCGGCGATGTCCGCCTCGATCTGCTGTGCCGCGTTCAGGAGCTCGTATGCAAGATTTCCGTGGGT
>DATKFO010000826.1:0-3875 GCA_035544355.1 Thermoanaerobaculia bacterium | reverse complement strand
AGCTGGTAATCAGCCACGGAGCTTGCCGCTTCGGACGAGGCGCTTTCTCACTGTCTCGTACGGTATGCGCTTGTCACTCGCGCGCTCTTCGGCGAGAAGCTGATCGTAGATGTCTTCCCAGAGCTCACCGTGCCTCTCGAGATCGATGAGCACGGCCACTTTCTCGCCCTTGTCGTTCGTCACGAACTGAATGCCTTCCATGATGTCGAGAGTCTACTCCTCACGAAAAGCCGTCGGCCAACGGCCAACGAGGCGCTTATCGCTTCCGCGCCGCGATCACGTACATCAGCGAGCCGCCCGCCGTGTGCCACGTGGTGTGCTCGATCGACCGCGCGAGATCCGCGATTCCTTCGCGCCACAATTCTTCGAATCGCCCTTCCTCGCCGCCGCCGGCGAGGAAGTAGCGGCGGGTTGTCGCCTTGTCGAACACGAGCCGCTCTTCCGCGAGGTTCTTTCGCGCTTCGTCGATATACGTCGTGCCGTCCTGTGGTAGCGCCTTGTCGGAGAGATACACGCGCAGATCGTCGACGTTCATCGCCGCGAGCCATCCGGGCACGAGCTCGCCCGCGGAGCTGAATCCCTCACCCAGGCGCGCCTTGCCGATCTCGTAGCGGACTGCGAGCTCCGCGTCGCGCAACATCATTTCGGGATCGTTCCACGTCGTCGAGTGGAAGCCGATCGCACCCGCGAGATTGTTCGGCTCCGCGCAGACGATCCATCCGCCGGGGCGCAGCACGCGCAGCATTTCCTTGAGCGCGTCGCGTGGGTCGTCAATGTGGATGAGCAGCGTCTGGCACGTGACGACGTCGAAGCTTGCGTCGGGAAAGTCGAGCGCGAGCACGTCGCCGATGCGAAAGTCGAACGGCGCTTTCGTGCGCGCGATCGCGATCGACTCCTCTTCGCGATCGACGCCGACGATCGTCGATCCCGGCGGCAGCACCTGCGCGAGCGCGCGCGACCAGTGTCCCTGTCCGCATCCCACATCGAGCACGCGCAGCGGCGAAGTCCAGCCGAAGCGCCGCGCGAGCAGCTCGAGGTAATCGCGATTCCACCAGAGATCGCGCCATGGTCCGAAGAAGTCGTCGGAGTGTGCCATTGCTGCCAGAATAGACCCATGCCGGACGCATTCACGAAGACCCTCTTCGCACGCTGGGGCGACATGGATTTCAACGGGCACATGAAGAACACGGCGTATCTCGACGCGTCGGCGGACGTGCGGATGATGTTCTTCAGCGAGCACGGCTTCTCGATGCGCGAGTTCGAGAAGCGGAAGATCGGGCCGGTAATTTTCCGCGACGAGCTCGAATACTTTCGCGAGCTGCGATTGCTCGAGCAGGTCGTGGTCACGCTCGAAGTTGCGGCACTGAGCGCGGACGGCGCGAAGTTCAAGATGCGCAACGAATTCTTCCGGCCGGATGGCCAGCGCGCCGCGCGCGTGATGAGCACGGGCGGGTGGCTGGACATCGTGGCGCGCAAGCTCGCGCCGCCGCCGGCGGAGCTGCGCGATCTGCTGTTCGCGCTGCCCCGCGTGGAGGATTTCGAGGAGTTGTAGCGCCATCCCTTGACAAACCTCCAGCACCGACTTACTGTACTGGTTGTCTAGTACACTGAGCCAGTGAAGGAGTGCAATGTTCGACATCAACCCCTCTGATGCTGCACCGATCTGGAGACAGATCGAGGAAGGAATGCGGCGGATGATCGCCCTCGGGTCGCTCCGTCCCGGCGACGCCGTCCCCTCCGTCCGCGATCTCGCCCGGAACCTGCAGGTCAACCCGAACACCGTCGCCCGTGCGTATCAGCGACTCACCGACAGTGGTGTGTTCGCCGTGAAGCGCGGCGAGGGAACGTTCGTCGCCGACCAGCCGGTGCAAATCCGTAAATCCCAGAAAAACGAAGCGTTGCGCGACGCGTCGGTCCGCTATGCCGGCACCGCGATCTCCGTCGGCGCATCGCTCGATGAAGCGACCGAGGAGCTCGGCGAAAGCTACGAGCGCCTCGTGCGCGATCACAGGAGAAAAGCATGAGCCCCAACGCCATTTCCCTCGACGGCCTCACGGTGCGCTACGGAAAACGCACCGCGGTCGAAGGAGTCTCCCTCGGCGTCGCGCAAGGCGCCGTCTACGCGCTGCTCGGCCGCAACGGCGCCGGAAAATCGTCGCTCGTCCGCTGCATGCTCGGCCAGCAGAAACCGAGCGCGGGATCGGCGACGCTGTTCGGCGATGACGCGTGGTCGCGCCGCACTGCCTTGATGGATCGCATCGGCATCGTCGCGGAAGAAGCCGATGCGCCGCCGGAGATGACCGTCAAAGACATCGCTGAATTTTCCGCACGCGTCTATTCGCGCTGGAACCAGCAGACCGTCGACGATCGGTTGAAGCGCTTCGGCATTCCGTCGTCGACGAAGTATGGAACGTTGTCGAAGGGACAGAAGAAGCAAGTCGCGGTGGCGTTCGCGCTCGCGATGTCGCCGGAGCTGCTCGTGCTCGACGATCCGACGCTCGGCCTCGACGTCGTCGCGCGCAAATCGCTGTACGAAGAAGTCATCGGCGAGCTCGCCGATCGCGGCATCACCGTCTTCATCACGACGCACGACCTCGGCGCCGTCGAAACGATCGTCGATCGCGTCGGCATCCTGAAAAACGGCCAGCTCGTGCTCGACGAAGAAATGGAAACGCTGAAGTCGCGCTTCCGCCGCATCCGCTTCACCAGCCAGACCGCGGCGCTCTCCGGCGGGACGCTTGTCGCCGCGAGCGTGCGGCAGTGGGGGAGCGGCACCGAAGCAGTGGTCATGAATTACGACGACGTCGCGTTCGAGCGCTTCCGCAGCGAAGCGAATCTCACGAGCGCCGACGTCGCGCCACTTTCACTCGAAGAAATCTTCCTCGCCGTCGCCGGCGAGAATTTAGGAGCCTGATCATGAGCTCGATCCTCGTCATCGCTCGCCGCGAATTGCGCGAACGTTCCTTCATCTTTTTCACCGCGATCGGAGTGGCGATCCTGCCGTACCTCATCGCGCTCTTGCCGGGCGCGAGCTCGTTTGGACGCCGTGAGATCGTGGGCGCCATCGGCCTCATCGGCGGCTGCGCCTTCGCCCTCGGCCTGGCCATCGTCCTCGGCTCGTCGATCGTGGGCCGCGAGCTCAGCGACGGCCGGCTCTCGTTCTATTTCTCGAAACCGATCGCGCCCGCGTCGATCTGGTTCGGCAAGCTGACCGCCGCGTTGTTCACGATTCTCGTCACGTTCGCGATCATCGCCGTCCCCGCCTACCTCGGCGCCGGCGGGCACTGGCGCGCCGTCTGGACGATGGACCCTGCGCTGATGAGCGCGCTGCTGTTCGGCATCGCGCTGCTGTTGTTCGTCGTGAGCCACGCCGTGACGACGATGGTGCGCTCGCGCACGCCGCTCGTGCTGCTCGACTTCGCCTGCCTCGCGGTGTTCGCCGGCGCGGTGTGGATGCTCGTGCGTCCGCTGCTCGCCGGATTCGCATTGAAACTCGCGACTGGTGTGGTCAGCGCGATCGTCGTATCGATCGTGCTCGTGCTCACCGTGGCGCCGTCATGGCAACTCTCACGCGGCCGAACGGATCGCCGCCGCAATCACATCGAGCTCTCGCGCGTGCTCTGGATCTCCGTCGCCGTGATCCTGCTGCTCGCAGCGGGATACATCGGCTGGGTGGTGTCCGCATCGCCGGCGGATTTGATCAGCGATTTCCAATTCGATCAGGCGCCGGCGGGGCCGTGGTTCATGATGACCGGCGAAGTCAAAGGACGCGCGGACTATCACCCGCTGTTTCTCATCAACTCCGCGAACGGATCGATCGAGCGTGCGGAAGCGCCGTTCCTCTGGTACGCCTCGTTCACGCGCGACGGCAAGGC
>DATKFO010000825.1:0-6319 GCA_035544355.1 Thermoanaerobaculia bacterium | reverse complement strand
AAACTCGGCGGGCGGCGGCGCGATGAGCTCGCCAAGCTCGTCGTGTGCGAGCTTCCACGCGTGCAGCATCAAACGATGCGCGCGCGCACCGCCGTACTTCGTGTCGCCAACGACCGCGTGTCCGATCGACGCGAGATGCACGCGGATCTGATGCATGCGGCCCGTGCGAATCTCGACTTCGACGAGCGATCCGCGCAGCGGGCGCACGATCGTGATTGCTTCCTTGCCGTCGATCGGGTCGTCGATCGTCGTCTCGCGATCGATCGTTCCGTCGATGACCGCGAGATACGTCTTACGCACGGCGCGTGTCGCGAACAACTCCGACAATCGCGCGGCGGTTTCGCGATTGCGCGCGAACACGACCACGCCGCTCGTGCCGGCGTCGATGCGATGCACGAGATAGATCGAGCGGAAGCGAACGCGCAACAACTCTTCGAGCGAACGTTCCTTCCGATCGCGTGTCGGCTGCGTCGGCATCCCCGCGGGTTTGTCGACCGCGATCCAGTCGGCTGTCTCTTTGATGATCGGGATTTCGGGAAGCGTCTCGACGATCGCAATGCGATCGGATTCGCTTACTTCGCGCGAGGCCACGGCCACGAGGCGCTCGTTGACGAGCACGCGCTTCTGCGCAATGAGCTCTCGCGCCTTGCGACGCGAGAGCTCTGGATAACGCTGTGGAATGACTTGATCGAGCCGCACCTATTTCCGCGCGAAACGCTCGCTCTTCACCGGTGGAGGCGGCGCCGCAGCGGGCTCGCCGCCTTCGATCACCGTCAGCTCGGTGCCGCCGATGCCGAGGGCTTTGCGGACTTTGCCTTCGAGCTCGCTGAACAGGTCGGTGTTTTCCTTGATGAACTGTTTTGCGTTCTCGCGGCCCTGGCCGAGGCGCGTGTCGCCGTAGGAGAACCAGGAGCCGGATTTCTCGACGATCTTGTGCTCGAGGCCGATGTCGATCAGCTCGCCGGTCTTCGAGATGCCTTCGCCGTAGCCGACGTCGAACTCCGCCTGGCGGAACGGTGCGGCGCACTTGTTCTTCACAACCTTCACCTTCACGCGCGAGCCGACGACTTCTTCGCCTTCCTTGATCTGATTCGTGCGGCGGATGTCGATGCGCACGGACGAATAGAACTTCAGCGCGCGGCCGCCGGTCGTCGTCTCGGGATTGCCGAACATCACGCCGATCTTTTCGCGGATCTGGTTGATGAAGATGAGACTCGTCTTCGACTTCGACACGATGCCGGTGAGTTTGCGCAGCGCCTGCGACATGAGACGCGCCTGCAGTCCCATGTGGCTCTCGCCCATCTCGCCTTCGAGCTCGGCGCGCGGAACCAGTGCAGCGACGGAGTCGATGACGATGATGTCGATCGCGCCGCTGCGCACGAGCACTTCCGCGATCTCCAGCGCCTGCTCGCCCGAGTCGGGCTGCGAGACGAGCAGGTTGTCGACGTCGACGCCGAGCTTCTTGGCGTACTCCGCGTCGAGCGCGTGCTCCGCGTCGACGAACGCCGCGAGCCCGCCGAGCTTCTGCGCTTCGGCGATGACGTGCAGCGAGAGCGTCGTTTTGCCCGACGACTCGGGACCGAAGATCTCGACGATACGGCCGCGCGGGATGCCGCCGACGCCGAGGGCTGCGTCGACGCCGATCGATCCCGTCGAGATCGATGCGATCGGAACGAATTCCTTTGCGCCGAGGCGCATGATCGAGCCCTTTCCGAACTGCCGCTCGATCTGAGAGAGCGCGGTCTCGGCCGCTTTCAACTTGTCTGTAGGTACGGATGCCATCTGGCTAGTCTCCTTTATTGACGAACCTGTTTCGGGAGGTCATGGCCGCCAGGAGATGGCGAAAGAAACAGGAATTCGGACGGGACATTCGTGTGGTGCAGCGAGTGTACGACGCCGTTTTTTTCAGCGTCAAGAAATCTACAAATCGTGGATTCGAGCGAGTATTCTGCGGCGCACTTCTGCATGAACAGGACAACGCTCAAGGTCGCCGGATTCCTCTTCGTGTCCGGCATGTGCGCACTCATCTATCAGACCGCGTGGCTCCGCTATTTCCGTTTGATCTTCGGCGCGTCGACGCTCGCAACCGGCGCGGTGCTGGCGATTTTCATGGGCGGTCTCGGCGCCGGCAGCGCGATTCTCGGCAGGCGCGCCGATCAGAAGACGCAGCCGCTCGCGTTCTACGGACAGCTCGAGATCATCATCGCGATCTCCGCGGCGATCTCGCCGATCTTGTTGTGGCTGGTGCGCGCGGCGTACATCGGAATCGGCGGCTCGGTCACGCTCGGCGTGTTCTTCGCGACGATCGTGCGCTTGCTGCTGTCGGTGATCGTGATCGGCGTGCCGACGGTGATGATGGGCGGGACGCTTCCCGCTGCTGCGCGCGCGGTCGAATCGAACGATGACGCGGGCCGCAAACGACTCGCGCTGCTCTACGGGGCGAACACGCTCGGCGCAGTGACCGGCGCGGTACTCGGAACGTTTTTGCTGCTCGAGCGCTTCGGCAATCGCGAAACGCTCATCGCCGCCGCGATCGTGAACGTGCTGATCGGTGTGCTCGCGTGGCGCATCGGCAGCGGTGAAAAAAAGATCGACGCACCCGCGAACGAAGTGCCGTTCCGCGCCGCAGTGCTTCCGCCGCGCTTGATTCTCTCCGCTGCGGCGATCGTCGGATTCGCGTTTCTGCTGATGGAGCTGGTCTGGTACCGAATGCTCTCGCCGCTCCTCGGCGGCACGACATTCATGTTCGGACTGATCCTCGCGATCGCGCTGCTCGGCATCGGTCTGGGCGGCTTGGCGTGGTCGCTGTGGGGCGCGGGCAAAAGCGCTACAGCCGGTGGATTCGCGCTCACGTGCACGCTCGAAGCGGCGGCGATCGCGATTCCGTTCGCGCTCGGCGACCGGCTCGCGATTCTCGCGAACGCCTTGCGACCGCTCGGTTCGACGGGATTCGGCGGACACGTGTTCGGATGGACGCTGCTGACGATGATCGTCGTGTTTCCCGCCGCGTTCATCTCCGGCATTCAATTTCCGCTGCTGCTCTCGCTTCTCGGACGCGGCCGCGAGAACGTCGGACGCGAAGTCGGACTCGCGTACGCGTGGAACACCGGCGGTGCAATCGCCGGCTCACTCCTCGGCGGATTCGGTTTGCTGCCGCTGCTCACCGCGCCTGGTTGCTGGAAACTCGTCACTGCATTGCTCGCAGCGCTCGGGATCGTCGCTGTTGTCTTCGCATCGAAAGAGAAAAAGTTCGCGGCGGTCGCGTTTTCCGTCATCGCCGCAATCGCATCGATCGCCGCACTCTTCGCGCTCGGACCAACAGCCGTGTGGCGGCACAGCGGCATCGGCGCGGGACGCGCTTCGCTGCTCTCGAAACCCAATGAGATTCACGATTGGGTGACGACCGTGCGCCGCACGCTCGTGTGGGAAGCGGACGGCCGCGAAAGCAGCGTCGCGCTCACCGATCCCGACGATCTCGGCTTGATCGTGAACGGCAAATCGGACGGCTCCGCGCGCAGCGACACCGGCACGCAGGTGATGCTCGGCATGATCGGCGCGCTCGTGCATCCGAATCCGAAGTCGACGTTCATCGTCGGCCTCGGCACCGGCACGTCTGCCGGCTGGATTGCCGATGTGCCGGCGATGGAGCGCGTCGACGTGGTCGAGCTCGAGCCTGCGGTCGTCGAGAGCTCGCAGCAATACGTCGCGGTGAATCGCAACGTGCTCGCCAATCCGAAAGTGCATCTCATCGTCGCCGATGCGCGCGAGATTCTGCTCGCGTCGCGGCAGCGGTACGACCTCATTGTTTCCGAGCCGTCGAATCCGTATCGCGCCGGCGTTGCGAGTCTCTTCACGCGGGAGTTCTACGAAGCGTCGGCGGGCCGGCTGAGTCACGGCGGGATCTTTTTACAGTGGATCCAAACCTACGGCGTCGACGCGCGCACGGTGCAGACGATCTACGCGACGATCACGAAAGTTTTTCCGTACGTCGAGACGTGGTCCACGAATCCCGGCGATGCGGTGCTCGTTGCATCGCGCGAGCCGATCATTCACGACACGGCGATGATGCGGCGCAGGCTCACGCAGGAGCCGTATCGCACAGCGGCGCATGTTTCGTGGCGCGTCGAAACGCTCGAAGGCGTCTATTCGCGGTTCCTCGCGAACGGCGATCTCGCGACCGCGGTCGCGCAGCAAACGCAGGATCTGAATACCGACAATCGTCCGCTCATCGAATTCAGCTTCGCGCGCACGCTCGGCCACGATCAGTTCGAATTGCAATCCGTCGTACTCGCGGCGCGTGCGCGCAACGCGGCGCGGCCGCGCGTGAACGGCGCCGTCGATTGGAATGCCGTCGACGCGGTCGGTGCGCACGATGACTTCGCGTCCGCAGTGAAGAATCAGGACTACGCAGGCGCACTCGCGTCCTGGCGCGCGGCGCCGTGGCAGCCCGCGAACACAGGACAACTCGCGTCACTCGCGCACGTGCTGGCGACGAACGGCGACGAAGCCGCGCTGCCATACATCGAGCAACTCCGCGCCTGGGAGCCGATCGAAGCCGACGCAATCCTCGGCATCCTGCGACTCCGCCAGAGGCGCATCGCCGAGGCGGCGCAGCTGATTCAATCCGCGCTCGTTCGCTATCGCGAAAATCCGTGGCCGACGCGCGCGGTGATGGAGCCGGCGATCGCAGCGGCGATGGATCTTTCGTCGGAGCGCGAAGTCGCTCCGCAGATGGTGAGCGCGCTTTCGCAAACGTTCGCCGAGCATCAGATGGAAGAAGCGCGCCGCGTTGCGTACGTGATGTCCGCCGCGCGCGCGGGCGGATGCGGCGTGTCGACGTTGCAGGCGTTGCAGGAGCTCGAGCCGAACGTGCCGTGGCGCGGGCCGATTCTGCAGTTGCGCGCCGCGTGCTACACGGCAGCGGGACTCGGCGAGCGAGCGGCGCAGGCAAAACGCGAGCTCGACGAATTCAATGCAGCCGAAGCGCCGCCGCTAATCCGCTGACTGAATCGCGTCGCGAATCTAGCGACAGGCGCGTCATGATTCGGGCGAAAGCCCGATCGACGACCCCACCCACGTGAACTGCTTGTTGAAGTCGACGCCGAGCATTTTGCCGCGAGAGAGGCGAATCAGATTCTGCGCCAGCCGCGGTTTCGGCTCGTCGTCCGGACGGAGAAACATCATCCGGATCTCGACTTTCACGCCGCCGCCGTCGACGGCAGCGAGCGCGGGCTCGTACTCGATCTTTTCCTGCAGGCACCACGCGCCGCGATCGCTCTGGGGAATCGCATCGACGTCAGCGCGGGTCGGCTCGACATTCACGCCGCCGCCGGCGAACGAGAACAGCGGCTTGAGCACGTAGCGCGAGAGATCATCGGGCAGGTGCTCGAGCTCGGAAACGAACGTCGCGCGCGGAACGGATTCGTGGCGAAGGAACGGCAGCGAGTACTTCGACCACACCCAGTACCAATTCGGATGCGGAGCCCATTCGATGTCGAGCTCGTCGCGATAGTCGAACGGAATCGCTGTGCCTTTCTTTTCCAGCTCATCGAACACGACGCGGTTGTAGATCCGCCTGATGCGTGTGTTGCCGCGAAACAGTTGGTTGCCGCGCTTCGTCAGCTCCGTCGGATCGACGGAGTCGACGCCGAACAGCAGCTTCGTTGCGGCGAAGTCGGGATACGTCTTCTGCCGCGGCGGATCGAGATCCATGAGCACGACTTCGTTCGCATCGTGATCGCCCACGATCGTGCGGCGCGCCAGATCGAGAAAGCCGTTGCGATCGAGCCCCGAGAACCAGCACGACCATTCGCGATCGAGACCGCGCATCGATGCGAGCGTGTCGCGCCACGCGTCGCGCTGCACGCACTGCATCGCCGTGAGCGACGGAAAGCCTTGGAGCTCGATGAGCTTCGGAACGAGCGTGCCATTTTCGCGAACCACCGCGAAATCGACCTGCGCGAAATTCGGCAGCGCATCCATTCCGGGCGTGTTCCAACGCACCGGAATCGCAGCTTTCATGCGATCCAGATTTGCGGGGTCGGAGAGCTGTTCGAGGATCGCGTTCGCGCTCTCGACCACGCGCGCCTTGAAGTCGTCCGGCAGAAATACCGGCGATTCGGCGAGGCGAAACTCGAATTGCGCGCCGAGTCGCGACGAGAGGTCGCGTTGGTAGCGTTCGTAGATTTCGGGCGTGTATTGGGAGTTGAAGAGTTCGCGGAGTTGCGAGTCCATCGGGGTTGCAGTTTATCCCGCTGGCAGTTCATCCCGAAGCGCAGCGAGGGATCTCTGCGTGCACCGGTAGCGCGCGAGCCACACG
>DATKFO010000824.1:0-4202 GCA_035544355.1 Thermoanaerobaculia bacterium | reverse complement strand
GCGACGACGTCACGCGCCAGCTCGCCGCAGAGATCAAGAACCTGCGCGAAGCCGATCGCGCATCACGCGCGAACATCAACGCGAATCAGCTCCTGCAAACGATCACGAAGCCGGTCGATCGCGCGATGGAGTTCATTCCCTCCGAACAGCGCAGCGTGCGCGTGGGCGACAAAGCCGAGCATCGCAAGTTCAAAGTGACTGGCCAAGTCGTGTCGATCGACGGCGCGAAAGTCGTGCTGAACGTGAACGGACGCAAAATGACCGTCGAGTTGCGAGACCTGGTGCCGATCGAAACCGCCGCGCCGAAAAAAGTGAAACTCAGTCCTCAGTCCTCAGCACTCGACGCTGAAGTTGCGGCCGAGTTGAATCTCATCGGCCAGCGCATCGACGACGCCCTCGAAGAATCCGACAAGTTCCTCGATCGCGCATTGCTCGAAGGCAAACAAGCCGTGCGCATCATCCACGGCTTCGGCACGGGCGCACTGCGCAAAGCCGTACGCGAATACCTGCGCAAACATCCGGGAGTGAAATCGTGGCGCCCGGGAGCGGAAAATGAAGGCGGCGATGGAGCGACGATCGCTGTTCTCGAGTGAGAGGCAGTTGCAAAGTTGCAGAGTTGCAGAGTGGACCGTCCTCCTCTGCAACTCTGCAACTCGGTAACTCTGCAACTCGATCATGGCCTACGTAGACCTCAACGATTCCGTCATCTCCCAGGTGCGAAGCGCCGCGGACATCGTCGACTTCGTGCAGCAAGTCACGCCGCTGAAGCTCGCCGGCAAGAGCCACAAAGGGCTCTGCCCGTTCCATCGCGAGAAGACTCCTTCGTTTCATGTCGATCGCGACAAGGGACTCTTCTACTGCTTCGGCTGCGGCACCGGCGGCGACGTCTTCAAGTTCCTCACGCTCACCGAGCGCTTCACGTTTCCTGAAGCCGTCGAGCACGTCGCGTCGCGCGTCGGCATTGAGCTGCCGAAGAAACGAAGAACCCAGCGCGAGAACGACAAGGACGATCTGCTCGAAGCGATCGATGACGCGTCGGAAGCGTTCCATCAGGCGCTGCGCTGGGGTGACAACGCCGCGCAGCAATATCTGCGGCAGCGCCGCGTCTCCGACGACATCGTGACGAAGTACGGCTTCGGCTTCGCCCCCGATTCGTGGGACTACTTGCTGCGCCGGCTCGGCGAAAAGCACGGCGAGAAAAAACTCGAGGCCGTCGGCCTGATCACGCCGCGCAAGGAGAAGACCGGCTACTACGATCGCTTCCGCAATCGCCTCATGATTCCGATTCACTCCGAGACCGGCGCGCTCGCCGGCTTCGGCGGACGAGCGTTGGATGGATCGGAACCGAAATACCTCAACTCCCCCGAGTCGGAGATCTTCAACAACTCGCGCCTGCTCTACAACCTGCATCGCGCCAAAGACGCGATGCGCCGTATCGACCGAGCGATTCTCGTCGAGGGATATTTCGACGCCATCGCGATCGATCACGCCGGCGTGCCGGGCGTCGTCGCATCGATGGGCACGTCCCTCACGACGGGACAGGCATCGCTGCTGCGCCGCTACACGCGCCGCGTCGTGATCGCCTACGACGGCGACGACGCCGGCCGCAGCGCGACGCTGCGTGCGGCGCCGATCCTCCTGTCCGCAGGACTCAACGTCGAAACGCTCGACCTTCTCGGCGAGAAAGATCCCGACGCGCTCGTGCAAAGATACGGCGTCGATCGCTTCCTCGAAGTCCTCAGCAACGCCAGCGACCTCTTCCAATTCGGCCTGCGCGAGTGGGCCGCGAACGCGAAGCAGCTCACCGGCCGTGAGAAATCGGCGCGCGTCGAGAACTTCATGCCGCTGCTCAGCGCCGTCACCGACCCGGTCGTCCGCAACGAAGCCGCGCAGCGCATCGCGGATGCCTTCCAACTCGAGTTCGAGACCGTCTGGTCACGGGTTCGCGGGAAGGCGCAATCGGCGGCCTTCGACCGCCAGGTGACCGCGCCGCAGTCGAGCGGCGAGAAATTCGTCCTGACGGCGGCGGTTCAGGGAAGGCTCACGACCGGCCAAATTGGGAGGCTGAAAGAGGAACTTTTCGAGGACCCGGCGTGCAAAACTCTGTTCTCTATCATAAAAACCGACCTTTTGTCCGGCAATCCTATTGATTTCGCGGGAGTCGCGACCCAAATTAGGGGCGAGACCGAATTGACGCTCCTTTCCGAGCTCAGCCTGAGCGAGGACATCGACGACAAGACGGTCGAAAAAACCGATGAGATTCTCCGCCCGATGGAGCGTGGTTATCTCGATCGCCGTCAGCGTCAAATCCAGAGAGACATCGCCGAAGCCCTCAGCAGCGGTGACAGCCGTCGTGCCGACGAGCTTGCCCGCGAGAAGATCGAACTGTCCCGTATGTCAAGTCAACTGAAATAATTATCGTCCTCACCCGATTACACGGGCGTCCTCCGGGACGACCTACTTTGGCTGCAAAGAGCGCCTTCCTGCTGGAACGATTAGGAGCGAGAACCGAATGACGACACGCCTGCGTTCTTCCAATCTGGAATCAGAAAATAACTTTGATGAAGAGGGGGTCGTCGAGCCGTCCGTCGAGGAAAAATACGCCGAAGTCAAACAGCTCATCGTTCTCGGAAAAGAAAAGGGATTTCTCCTCTACGACGAGATCTATGAAGTGCTTCCGGAAGAGGTCACCAGCCTCCCCGAAGAGCTCGACGAGATCTACATCCGCTTCAACGACCTCGGCATCGACGTCGTCGACGACGCCGAGAAGCAGCTCCCCACGCCCACCAAGGGCATCGTCACCATCGACGGGACCATCGAAGAAAAAGAGATGGACCAGCGCGAAGAGGTCCAGCAGGACATCATCGCGGCCTCCAGCGGCATCGTCGACAAGACCAACGATCCGGTGCGCATGTACCTGCGCGAGATGGGCACGGTCAAGCTGCTCGACCGCCAGGGCGAAGTCGACATCGCCAAGCGCATCGAAAAGGGCGAGCGCAAAGTCTTCAAGGCGCTGTCCGCGAACAAGATCATTCGCGAAGAGATCCTGAAGATCTACGAAGCCGCGAAGAAAGACTCGCGCGTCATCAAAGAGACGATCGACCTGGCCATGCCCGATGACGACGGCACGGTGCAGGACGACAACGGCGAGCCGAAGATGCCCGCCGCGACCGCGAACAAGATCAACGACATCCTCGAGATCTTCGAGCGCATCGTGAAGCTCGACAAGCGCATCAAAGACTCGATCACGAAGCTCGCCGATCCGAAGAAGCTCTCGCAGCGCAGCCTCGTCACGACGCAGAAAAACGTCGAGAAGCTCGAGATCGATCTCGCCGAGGAGCTGCGGCTCATCGATTTCACGCCGCAGACGCGGAATCGGATGATCAACAAGCTCAAGGACATCGACAACGAGCTCTCGCAGACCGTGTCGATGATCCGCAAGGACGAGCAGGCGCTCAAGCGCGAGAAAGACAAAACGCGCCGTGATTTCTATCGCCGCCGTCTGCAGAAGTATCAGGAGAAGCTGCAGGAGCTCGAGACGTTCTACGGCACCACGCACGAAGAGCTGAAGAAGACGATCCGCGAGATCCGTCAGGGCGAGGAAGAAGCGGATCAGGCCAAGCAGGAGCTGATCGTCGCGAACCTGCGCCTCGTCGTCTCGATCGCGAAAAAGTACACGAACCGTGGACTGCAGTTCCTCGATCTGATCCAGGAAGGCAACATCGGCCTGATGAAGGCGGTCGAGAAATTCGAGTACCGCCGCGGCTACAAATTCTCGACGTACGCAACGTGGTGGATTCGCCAGGCCATCACCCGCGCGATCGCCGACCAGGCGCGCACGATCCGCATCCCGGTGCACATGATCGAGACGATCAACAAGCTCACGCGCACGTCGCGCGCGCTCGTGCAGGAGTTGGGACGCGAGCCGCAGGCCGAGGAGATCGCAGAGCGGATGGACATGCCGGTGGCGAAGGTCCGCAAGATCATGAAGATCGCGCAGGAACCGATCTCGCTCGAGACCCCGATCGGAGAAGAGGAAGATTCGCATCTCGGCGATTTCATCGAAGATCGCGGCGTGATCTCCCCGATCGATCACGTGATCGTGGCGAACCTGAAGGAGCAGACGAACAAAGTCCTGCGCACGCTCACCCCGCGCGAGGAGCAGGTGCTGAAGATGCGCTTCGGCGTGGGCGACGGCGCCG
>DATKFO010000823.1:0-3969 GCA_035544355.1 Thermoanaerobaculia bacterium | reverse complement strand
TTCCTCGACCACTTCACCCTCGGCGAGGATCACGACGCGCGACGCGTAATCGCGCACGAAATCATCATCGTGCGTGGTGACGATCAGCGTCCGTCCATCCTTCACCAGCTCCCGAAGCGTTTCACCGAGCTCGTTGCGGCGTGCGGGATCGAGCGATGCGGTCGGCTCGTCCATCAGCAGCAGCGGCGGATCCATCGCCATCGCGCGCGCGATCGCCACGCGCTGCGCTTCGCCGCCGGAGAGCTCGCGCGGATAGGCGTCTTTGCGATGGGTGACGCCGAGGGATTCGAGGAGCTCGAGGGCGCGTGCCTGGGCGTTTGCGTGCGGCGCGTGCGCGACGTGAATCGGCGCGAGCGTCACGTTGTCGAGCGCGGTCAAATGATCGAAGAGATAGTGGAGTTGGAACACCATGCCGACGCGGCGGCGCAATTCGCGCAGCGTCGTGCGTACGGGCAGCGGACCCGGTTTGAGCACGACGCCGTCAACGTCGACGGTGCCGGCGTCGAACGGCTCGAGCGCGCTGATCGTGCGGAGCACCGTCGTCTTGCCGCCGCCGGAGAGTCCCATCAGCGCGACGAGCTCGCCGCGCTCGATGCGCAGGTTCACGCCGCGCAGCACTTCGCGCGAACCACGATTGAGGCGAAGCGCGTCGATCGTCAGCACCGCGCTCATTCGGATGCCGCCTTCCATCGCGATTCGAGCACGCGCGCGAGGCGCGCGAGCGGCAGCGACAGCGCGAGATAGAGCGCCGCGCAGAGAATCCCCGGAATCACCCAGCTGCCGACGTTCGACGCGAAGATCTGCGTCTGCTTCGTCAGCTCGACGACGGTAATCACGGAGACGAGCGACGAGTCCTTCAGCAGCGCGACGAAGTCGTTCGTCATCGGAGCGAGCGCGAGTCGAAACGCCTGCGGTCCGCGCACGAGGCGAAAGACCTGAACCTCGGTAAAGCCGAGCGTCCGCGCAGCCTCGAGTTGTCCGCGCGGCACTGCTTCCATCGCGCCGCGATAGATCTCGCTTTCGTACGCGGCGTAGTTGAGTCCCAATCCGATGAGCGCCGCAAGAAAGGCGGGCAAGCGGATCACGGACGAGAGTCCGTAGTAGAGAACGAACAGCTGCAGCAGCACCGGCGTGCCACGCACGATCTCGACGTACGCGGTGAGCAGCGTACGCACGAGCGCGTTGCCGTAGACGCGGCCCGTCGCGATCATCACGCCGGCGCCGATTGCGAGCGCCATCGCAACGCACGAGAGCACGATCGTGATGAGCGTCGCGCGCAGCAACGCGGGAATGTACCGAAGGACCAGGGTACCGCGGTTGGTTGGTACGGACTGCACAGGATTCGTTGCGGTAGGTTTTTCAGCGCTCAGCACGCGTGCGAAGAACTTCGCTTCGCTGTCGTCCCAGATGTCCCACTTGCGATAGATGCGCTCGAGCGTGCCGTCGCGCATGCGCGCTTTCAGGATCTCGTTGACGCGATCGCGCAGCGCAGTGTTTCCTTTTGCGAGCACGGCGATGTAGTAGCCGATCGCGACGGGCTTGTCGTAGTGCGTCGCGAGCCCGTGTCCGATGCGCTTCATCGAGCGCGCCGCGATGATGTGATCGAGCAGCACCGCGTCGAGACGTCCCTGCAGCAGGTCCTCGTACGGATGCACGTCGTCGTCGTACGAGATCGCGGTGATCCCGTACGTCTGCTGCGCTTCGAGCAGTTTGTCGTACGCGATCGTCCCACCCAATGTTCCGACGCGGCGGCCGTGGAGATCTTCCAGCGATTGGAATCGATCGCGATCGCCTTCGCGCACAGTGAGCACTTCGTGAAATTCGAAATACGGGATCGTCGCCGCGAGCGCCGCGCGCCGCGGAGGCGTGTCTTCGACACCGCTCATGCCGATGTCGAAGTCGCCGCGGTCGACGCTCTGATCGATCGAGGTGAACGCGACCTGCACGAATTGCGGTTTGCGCCCGAGTCCCTTCGCGATTTGCTCCGCGACTTCGACGTCGAAGCCACGCACGAGCGAAGGATCGTTCGGATCTGCCTCGACGAACGGAGCACCGCCCTCGGCATCACCGCCCCAGCGCAGCGGCGTGACGAGCAATACGAGTGTCAATGCGAGCGGGAACACTGGCGCGATGATAGCGGGTGATCGGTGATCGGTGATCGACGAGGTTCGACGAATTCGATGAGCCGCCTCGATCACCGATCACCGATCGCTGCAGTGATACTCTCCCGCCGCGTGAACGCTGACCTCTCGCTCGCGCTTCGACTCGCCGACGCGGCCGACGCGATCACCATGCGCCACTTCCGTTCCGCGACGCTCGCGGTGCGGACGAAGATCGACATGACGCCGGTGTCCGAGGCGGATGAAGAGACGGAGCGCGCACTACGCGAGATCATCGCCCGCGAGCGGCCGCACGACGGCATCGTCGGCGAAGAATTCGGGACGAGCGGCAGCACGGCGCGGCGCTGGATTCTCGATCCGATCGACGGCACGAAGAATTACGTGCGTGGCATTCCGGTGTACGCAACGCTGATCGCGCTCGAAGCGGATGGCGCGCTGGTCGCGGGGGTCGTCTCCGCGCCCGCGCTCGCGCGACGATGGTGGGCATCACGCGGCGACGGCGCGTTCTGCAACGACCGTCGACTGCACGTGTCCGCGCTCGCCACGATCGCGGAGTCGCACCTCTCGTACGACAGCATCCACGATCACGATCTCGCCGGAAACGCGGAGCCGTTCCTGCAGCTCGCACGTGATTGCGTGCGCACGCGCGCGTTCGGCGATTTCTGGTCGCACATGCTCGTCGCAGAGGGCGTGATCGAGATCGCGATCGAGCCGACCGTTTCGATCTGGGACATGGCGCCGGTGCAGCTCATCGTCGAAGAAGCGGGCGGCAAGTTCACCGATCTGCGCGGCAACGCGCGCTTCGACGGAGGCAGCGCACTGTCGACGAACGGGCTCGTGCACGACGCGGTGCTGCGCCGCTTTGCGTAAGTGTCATCCTGAGCGGGTGGCGGGTGGGCGCGAAGGATCCCCTGCCCGACGGAGCGCTCTTCGTGCATCGGCAGGGGACCCTTCGCAACCCGCCCGCCGACGAGAGTTCGGGCGGCCGCAGGCCGCCCCTACAATACGCCGCGAATGAATGAACAAGTCATGGTCGTCGCGCGCGAGGATCTCGCCGCGCATCTCGTTCCCTACGGTCTCGTGCGCGACGGCGCCGAAGCGATTCTCGATGCGATCGTCGAGCGGCATTTCTTCATCGATCGCCCGACCGCGGAGGTCTCGCCGCAGTACAAGCAGATCATCCCGTACGTCGTGATTCGCAACGGCGACGCGTTTTTTCTGCTGCAGCGCACGCCGAAGCAAACCGAAGCGCGGCTGCATCACAAGTACTCGATCGGCATCGGCGGCCACGTGAATCCCGACACGCCGGAGCTCATCGACGGTCTCGTGAAGGAGCTCGATGAAGAGGTGACGATCGACGGCGATTACGAGATCTCCTTCGTCGGAATCCTCAACGACGATTCCACCGAAGTCGGCAGCGTCCACCTCGGCACCGTGTTCGCGCTGGAGAGCGCCTCTCGCGATGTGCGCGTCGCCGAGACGGAGAAGATGGTCGGGCGGTGGGCGACGGTTTCCGAATTGACGGACGTGTACGAATCGATGGAGACGTGGTCGCAGATCGTGTTCGACGCGTACGTGCGAATGCAGAACGAAAAGCCATGAACCCGTTCCGCGTTCCGTGTTCCGTGTTCCTCGTTCTCATGGCAATCAACGCCATCGCCGCGGACCCGAACGTAATCCTCCTCGGCACCGGCTATCCGCGCCCCGATCCGAATCGCGCGGGACCTTCGACTGCGATCGTGATCGGCGACAAATGGTTCGTCGTCGACGCCGGTCGCGGCACGACGATGCGCATCGCCGGCACCGATTTGAAGTACGCGAATTTTCAGGCGGTCTTTCTCACGCATCT
>DATKFO010000822.1:0-2254 GCA_035544355.1 Thermoanaerobaculia bacterium | reverse complement strand
CGCCGCCGGGCCAGCCGCCGGGACGGCGGCGTTCCGCTCGTCTACCTCAATATTGAGGTGCAGCGGCATGCGCCGGTTCCACGCATCGAGCGACGTGGCTGCGTATGGCCCGAACAGGCCGATCTGCTCGATGCACTGCGGCGCGCCGGTTCCGCGAAATCGCGCGGGGCGGTCGGCGGTCACGAGCACGAGCGGGAGGCCGGAGTAATAGGCCTCGATCGTCGCGGGCAGCAGTTCCGCGACGGCGGTGCCGGACGTCGTCAGCACCGCCACCGGCTTGCCGTGCAGTTTGATGCGGCCGAGCGCGAAGAATGCGGCGGAGCGCTCGTCGACGAACGCGAATGTCTTCACGCCGCTCAGCGCTGCGATCAACGGCGCGTTCCGCGATCCTGCGCAGACGCAGTACTCGGAAACGCCGTCGATGTTCATGCGGACACGAAATCCTCGACGCCGAGGAGCGCTTTCACTTGCTCGCGTTTCTGGCGGAGCTCTTCGAATTCGCGCTCGAGGTTGCTCTCAGGAAGGAGTCCCGCGCCGGAGCCGACGCGCACGCGGTCGCCTTTGAGCTGCAGATTGCGAATCGCGACGAGCGCGATCGCAGATCGATCTTCACGCTCGACTCCGAACGGCGCGCCGAAAATCCGGCGCTTCACGCCGCGATCGGCTTCGCGCAGCCAGCGTTCGCCCGCTTCGGTGCGTGGGGAGACGCCGAGGGCTGCGGTGGGGTGGAGGCGGCGGACCATTTCGGCGAACGACATCTTCTCGGCGCCGCCCAACTCCGCGAAAAAAATCGGCGTCACGAGATGCGCGATGCTCGGCAGTTGCAGGATGCCGAGCGCGCCGACTTCGATGTTGCCGAACGGCGCGAGGCGGCGAACGATGTCGTCGACGACCATGCGATGCTCGCGCAGCTCTTTCGCATCGCTGAGCAGCTCGTGCGCGCGCGCGACGGGCCGCGTGCCCGCGAGCGCCATCGTGCGATAGCCGCGCGATTCCGCCTGAAACAGCAGCTCCGGCGTCGCGCCCGCGATGCCGTGCGATTGATGCCAGTAGCCGTACGCACGCAAACCGGGTGGCAGCATCGCGAGCCGCGACAAAAGGTAATTCCAGTAATCACCGCGCTCGGCGAGCGTGCCTTCCTCGAACACGATCGGCACGATTTTCTTGAAATCGCCGCGATCGAATGCCTCGCGCACGGAATGGAACAGCGGCTCGAACGCGGAGAGCGCGACCACATCCCATTCGATCTCCGGCGCGGGCGACGGAGGAAATCGCGATGCCAGCTCTTCGAGCGAGAGCTCTTCCCACGCCGCGGGATGGCGCCACGGGTGCGGATCGTCGAGAAAGAAATCCGTGATAAAAAACGCCGGCCGTCCCGGACGGCGGAACGGCAACTGCTCGAAGGGTCCCCAGCCGACGAAGACGCGTCCGGGCGCGGTTTGAACGAAGGCGAAGTCGCGGGGCATCGCGCGAGATTGTATTCAATGACGGATTACAACGGCCCCGACCCCGCGCGCATCCGCTCGATGTTCGCCTCCATCGCCGGCGGATACGACCGCGCGAACACGATCCTCTCCGCGGGCGTGCACCATCTCTGGCGGCGCAAAGCGGTGCGGCGGTCCGGCGCGAAGCCGGGCGATCGCGTGCTCGACTGCGCGACCGGCACGGGCGATCTCGCGATTGCCTTTCGGAAGGCGGGTGCTGAGGTGATCGGAACGGACTTCGTCCCGGAGATGCTTGCGCTCGCGATCACGAAAGCGCCGGAGATCCATTTCGAAGTCGCCGATGTCACCGCGCTGCCATACGAATCCGCGACGTTCGACGTCGCCTCGATCGCATTCGGCATCCGCAACGTCGGCGATCCGCGCAAAGGCATCGCGGAGCTCGCGCGCGTCGTGAAGCCGGGCGGCCGCGTGATCGTGCTCGAGTTCGGCCAGCCGCGCAGCCGCGTCTTTCGCGCCGCGTACGACGCCTATCGCAAGCGCGTGCTTCCGCGCGTCGGCGGCGTGGTCACCGGCAAGCGCGACGCGTACGAATACCTCGAAAGCTCGAGCGCGCGCTTTCCGAGCGGAGACGAGTTCGTCGCGATGATGCGCGACGCAGCGAAGTTCTCGTCGATCGACTACGTGCCGCTGACGTTTGGGATCGCGTACCTTTATCGCGGAATTGTGTAACGGGTTTGGACTGCGGCGATCGCAATCGCCGCTCTTTGACAGTTCTGCGCGATGGCTGTGCAAAAGCGGCGATTGCGATC
>DATKFO010000821.1:0-2772 GCA_035544355.1 Thermoanaerobaculia bacterium | reverse complement strand
TGTCGAACACCGGCAGGATGTCTTTGAGAATGCCCGCCGCGGCGTAGCGGTAAAAGTCCGCCTTTTCGCGCTCGCTGCGTTTCCGGAAGTTCTCGAAATCGGCGAGCGTGCGGAGGTAGCGGTCGTTCAGCTTGCGCACTTCTTCGTGCAGCGCCGTGTTGCCGGCGGCCGTGGCCGGCGCATCTTCTTCGCCGCCGCCGGCGGACGCCGCTTCCTGCGCCGCAAGCTCCATCTCGTGCTCGATGTCTTCGACCGAGGCGCCCGTGTCTTCGATCACGTAAGCATCATCCTCTGGGTTCTCGCCTTTCGGCGCGTTCTCGTCCATCAATCCCTCTGTTCCTGTTCTTCTTCGATCTTGCGGCTCAGCGCGCGGCTGAGGTATTCGACCAGCGGCGCCATGCGCGCGTACTCCATGCGCATCGGCCCGAGAATGCCGACGAGTCCCATCGGTGCAGTCGGCGAGCCGTAGCTGCGCGCGACGATGCTGAAGTTGTGCACCTGCGTGAAGTCGCTCTCCGAGCCGACGAGGATCTGCAATCCATCCTCGCGCAAACACGACTCGAGGAGGTCGACGAGTTTTTCTTTCTCCTGCAGGGCAAGAAACGTTCTCCGCATGGCACTCGCATCGGCGTACTCGGGCTTGTTCAGGATCGACGCCGCGCCTTCGACGTAGAGCTCGTGCTCGACCGGCGCGACGTCATTGACCGCCTCGATGCCGAGAGCGATCGTCTTCTGCAGCATCTTATCGTGCAGCGCGCGTTCCTCTTCGGTCATCCGGATCAGGCGGCGCCGGATCTGATCGAGCGTGAAGCCGTTGAACTCGGCGCTGATGTAGCGGCTGATCTTCTCCAGCTCCTCGCGCGTGAACTGCAGGCGCGTCTCGATCAGCTTGTTCACGACGACGCCGTTGCCGCCGACGATGATGCACATGATGCGGTTATCGGCGACGAGCACGAAGTCCATGCTGCGGATCGGGAACTGGAGCAGCGTCGGCATGAAGACGACGCCGATCTGATCGCTCAGCGTCGAGAGCAGCGTCGACGCAAGATGCAACACATCGTCGATCTCGTTCGCGCCGGCGACGCGGTCGTCGATGACTTCACGTTCGTGGCGGCCGAGGGTGCGCGACTTCATCAGATAGTTGATGAAGAAGCGATAGCCGCGATCGGTCGGCACGCGGCCCGCAGATGTGTGCGGCTGGCGCAGATAGCCATGCGTCTCGAGATCCGCCATGACGTTGCGCAGACTCGCCGGCGAGAGCTGGAAATGCTTCGAAAGCGAGCCCGAGCTGATGGCGTCGCCGCTGGCGATGTGCTGCAGCACGATCTCCCGCAGCACTTCGCGTGCGCGACCGTCGAGCTCGTCTTCGAGAAGTCTCTGTACCATTCTTGCTACCGTTCGGCGGCTATATTAACGAGTTCAATGCGTAAGCACTTCCTGCTCATCATCTTCGCCCTTTTCGTGACGGGCCTCGCGACCGCCGCGCACGCCGTGACGGCGGACCGCATCGCGGCCGTGATCGACCGGCAGGTGCTGACGGTCAGCGAGATCACGCAGATGGTCGAGCTCCGTTTCTTTCCGCACCTCGCCTCGACCGACGACGCGCATCGCCGCGAGGTGCTCGACGCGCTGATCGCGCAGGCGCTGCGCTTCCGCGACGTCGAGCGCTTCGGCGCGCAGGACATCCCGAAGGACTCGATCGAAGCCCGCCTCATCGACATCCGCAAGCGCTTTCCCTCGGACGCCGAGTTCAACACGGCACTCGCACGCACCGAGCTGACTCCCGACGAGCTGCAAGCACTCGTGAAACGGCAGCTGCAAGTCGAGGCCTACATCCAGGAACGCTTCGCGCCGCTGATCTACATCTCGAACGACGAAGTCGAGGCCTACTACCGCGACACCTGGACCACGCAACGCAAAGAGCGCGGCCTCGCGATGCCGCCGCTGGATCAGGTGCGCGAAGAGATCCGCACGCTGCTCAAGTCGACGCGCCTGCAGGGAGAGATCGACAAGTGGACGTCGCAATTGCGCGAGCGCGCGAACGTGGACGTCTACGCATGGCGGTGATCTAGGAGTGCGGTGGCAAAGCCACCGCTTTCTGATCCGGATCACAAAGCGATCTCAACCCGAACGGCGGCCGCTAAAAGATGCAGCAGGCGATCAGCGCGCCGTCCCGAGGGAATGCCGCTTCTCGCGTCGAGGATCTTAAAGCGGTGGCTTTGCCACCGCACTCCTAAGCTTGACGCGGCCAAACGGCTTGGCGACGCCCTTGTCCACATTGTCCATGACCCACGTCCAGGTGCGACTCGCCGGGTCATAGACGAACGTGTTCCTGAACGACGAGCAGCTCGCAAAGCGCGGAGTTGGACGGCGAGCCGCCGCCGGAATGATCGCACACGGATCGGTGTACACTCTCCTGGTGAAGCGGCGGGACTTGGAGCAGCGCCTGTCCGAATGCGGCTGGCGCTTCCTTCGGCGTGGTGGCCGGCACGTTTGGACCGACGGAAACCGCGAAGAGGCAATTCCCCGACACCGGGAAATCAACGAAAACCTGGCACGATCGATCCTGCAACGTGCATGCGGGAGGAAGCTGTGAGATTCGAAGGAAGACTCGTTCGAGATGGGAAGGGGTGGCTCGCGGAGATTCCCTTGCTGGAAGCGATGACTCAGGGACGGACACGGAAGGAAGCGCTTCTGATGGTCGGGGACTGGCTCGAGACCATGGTGGATCGAAAGGGCTTTCGTGCGACGGTCTTTCCGCGCGGTAAAGCG
>DATKFO010000820.1:0-2149 GCA_035544355.1 Thermoanaerobaculia bacterium | reverse complement strand
CGAATACTCCGCCACCGATCCCGCGATCCTCGCCGACCTCGGCATCTCGAAAGTGATGACGATGACGTCGACGTACGACCATCGCGTCATTCAGGGCGCGGAGTCCGGCGCCTTCCTCGCCTCCGTCCACGAGCTACTCCTCGGCGGCAACGACTTCTACGACGAGATCTATCGCGACCTGCGCATTCCCTACGAGCCGGTGCGGTGGGCGAAAGATCGCCACCGCCTCGCGCTCGGCGACACGGGCAACGACGAGCGCGTCGCGCGCGAAGCCGCCGTGCTGCAGATGATCAACGCGTATCGCGTGCGCGGCCATCTGCTCGCCGACCTCGATCCGCTCGACTATCACGTGCGCCGCCATCGCGAGCTCGATCCGCAGTACTACGGCCTCACGCTCTGGGACCTCGATCGCGAGTTCATCTGCGGCGGTCTCTGCGGGCGCCAGGTCTCGCGACTGCGCGACATCCTCGACACCGTGCGCGAAACGTACTGCGGCAAGCTCGCCGCCGAGTACATGCACATCCAGGATCCCGAACAGAAGAAGTGGCTGCAGGACCGCATGGAGCCGTCGCGCAACAAGCAGACACTCGACGGCGCGACGAAGCGCCGCATCCTGATGAAGCTCAACGACGCCGAGGCCTTCGAGAAGTTTCTGCACACGAAGTACGTCGGCCACAAGCGCTTCTCGCTCGAAGGAGCGGAGACGCTCATCCCGATGCTCGACCACCTCTTCAACGAATCCGCAGCGGATGGCGTCGTCGAAGGCGTGATCGGCATGGCGCACCGCGGACGCCTCAACGTGCTCGCGAACATCCTCGGCAAGTCGTACGAAAAAATCTTCCACGAATTCGAAGGCGACGTCGACCCGAACTCCACGCAGGGCTCCGGCGACGTGAAGTACCACCTCGGCGCGGACGGCGCGCATCAAACGCCATCGGGCGAATTGATGAAGCTCTCGCTCGCATCGAATCCGTCGCACCTCGAGGCGGTGAATCCGATCGTCGAAGGCATGGTGCGCGCGAAGCAGAAGCTGATCAACGATCGCAACCGATCGCTCGTGTTGCCTGTGCTGCTGCACGGCGACGCGGCATTCGCGGGACAAGGCGTCGTCGCGGAAACGCTGAATCTCTCGCAACTGCGCGGCTATCGCACCGGCGGCACGATCCACATCGTCATCAACAATCAGATCGGATTCACGACCGGTCCCGAGTCCGCGCGTTCGTCGGAGTACGCGACCGACGTCGCGAAGATGGTGCAGGCGCCGATCTTCCACGTGAACGGCGACGACCCCGAAGCGTGCGTGCGCGCGGTCAAGCTCGCGTACGACTTCCGCCAGCAGTTTCACAAAGACGTCGTCATCGATCTCATCTGCTATCGCCGCCACGGCCACAACGAAGGCGATGAGCCGTCGCTCACGCAGCCGAAGATGTACAAGCTGATCAAAGAGCATCGCTCGGTGCGCAAGATCTACACCGAGCAATTGCTGCGCAAGGCCGACATCGGCCCCGAAGAAGCGGAGCAGTGGCTCGATCAGTTCCAGTCGAAGCTGCAGGATGCGTTCGATCGCACGAAGGAAGAGACCGCGCCGCCGTCAGCGAACGATCCGCTCTGGACCGACGAAGAATTGACCGGCTATCAGAAACAGGATTCGCCCGACACGTCGATCACCGCGGACGCGCTGCAGAAAATCGGCGCCGCGCTGACGACGACGCCCTCCGATTTCAATCCGCATCCGAAACTGAAGCCCGTCCTCAACAAACGCAAAGCGATGATGGACGGCACCGAGCCGCTGGACTGGGCGTTCGCGGAGCTGACCGCATTCGGCGCCTTGTTGCTCGACGGATTCCGCGTGCGACTCAGCGGCCAGGACAGCGGACGCGGCACGTTCTCGAGCCGCCACGCATTGCTGTTCGACAACGCGACCGGCCGCGGATACACGCCGCTCAACGCGCTCGTCAGCGAATCAACGCAGACACCGGTCGCCGACCCCGTCGTCGTCGACAACGCGCTCTCGCAGGAAACGAACGAGCCGGTCGCCGAAGCAAGTTTCGCCGTCTACGACTCGCTCCTCTCCGAATACGGAGTCCTCGGATTCGAGTACGGCTACTCCGTTGCGGATCCCGGCGCATTGGTGATGTGGGAAGCGCAG
>DATKFO010000819.1:0-4905 GCA_035544355.1 Thermoanaerobaculia bacterium | reverse complement strand
GGTGGCAGTGGGCAGTGGGCAGTGGGCAGTGAGCAGTGGCGATCGGCCGTTTCCTCTGCCTACTGCCCACTGTCTACTGCCTACCGGCTGGTCCTCTGGCAACCGCCTACGCGCGCAGTTCCACATTCCAATACGCCTCATCCAGGAAGTTCTTCCAGATGTCCGGGAAGTTCCTTCCCTGCAGGCGATGGAGCGGGTGCCACTTCGGGCGGAACGGCATCCGGCGCAGTTTGAGGCCGCACTCGGCGAGGAGTTTGTTGCCCTTCTTCACGTTGCACGGCAGGCAGGCGCAGACGACGTTTTCCCACGTCGACTTTCCGCCGCGCGAGATCGGCACGACGTGATCGAGTGACAGCTCGGACGACGGGAACTTCTTCCCGCAGTACTGGCAGCGGTTCGCGTCACGCAGATAAATGTTGCCGCGCGAGAACTTCACTTCCTGCCGCGGCAGGCGATCGAACACGAGGAGCTGCACGACGTGCGGAATGAGGATGTTGCGGCTCGGCGTGACGACGTAGTAGTCGTTGGGCTGGACGGGGATGTCCATCCAATTCTCGAAATCGTAGGTGCGGTACTCGTTATCGACTGCGCGCACCTGCCCCTTGTACAGAAGCGTCAGCGCACGACGCACCGACGTGATCTGTACGGCCTGAAACACGCGGTTCAGCACCAGAACATGACCGTCGAGCATGGCTACTCACCCTCCCCAACACAGCTCGGCGGGCGATGTTTCCAACTCCGAGCATTCTGAGGCCGGTGACCGACATGATACACGAGTGATCCTTGCGCGATCCTTGCCGCCCAATGACGCCAGGTTGCAAAGAACCCCTGATTTGACGCATAGTTAGCGACCAAGACGAATTTTTGAACAGGCTCTTTGTACCGGCAGCCGCGTCGTGACGAGCGACGCGGTTGGCGTCACGAGTGATGGGTGTGGTTTTGGGAGGCTAGGTATGCGCGTGTTCCTGCGGATCGTTTCGGTCATCCTTCTCGCAGTTTGCTCGTCCCCCCTTTTTGCTGATCATTTCATTGCGGAATGTCCGCTGACGCTCGTGGCGGCGAATGCGCCGTCGACGCAATTCGAGACGTCGCCGCACGGCGTGTTCCGCTTCAACACGCTCGTGTTCGCTCTGCGCGGACAGACGCTCTCGACGTACAGCGTCAACGACATCGGCGATCTCACCGTCGTCCGCGAAGACTTCGTGGGATCGATGGGCGCGCGCGAGTCGAACGGCGGTGTCGCCTTCGCGAACGGGTTCCTCTACCTGAGCAGCGAAGCGGGACTCGAGATCTTCGACCTGCGCAATGTGCGCGCTGGCGGCAACGCACCGATCCTCGTCTCGCGCACGGCCGGCTTCCACTATCGCCGCCTCGCGATCATGGGAACGACGCTCGCCGGTCTCTATCCGATCGGCGACTACCCGTGCTATCCGACGCTCACGTCGTTCTGCTTCAACACGGTCGACATCATCAGCCTCTCGAGCCTGACGAACCCGGTGAAGATCGCGACGATCGACTCGCGCTCCTCGCCGAGCTTCCGCGGCTTCGACGACATCGCGTTCAACTTCGGATTCCTCGTCGTCACCGGCGTCGCCGGCACGACGGTGCTCAACATCTCGAATCCCGCTGCGCCGGTCTTCGTGACGTCGCGCCCGAACATCGGCACGTTCCTCGTCTCGAACGGCACGAACCTCCTCGGCATCGGCAACCCCAGCGCGATCGAAGTCTTCGCCGTCGCGTCGAACGGTCTGCTGACGTCGTTCGCGACGTACAACATTCCGACGTTCCTCGCGATCGATCGCGGCAATCCGATCGTCTATCACCCGCAGGCGTGGTTCGATGATCCGAACGCGCGCCTCGTCACGATGATCGACGAGCTCAATCCGCAGACACTGAAGTCCTCGCGCACGATTGCATTCGACGTGTTCGATTTCACCGTGCCGCTGTGGGAAGGCTCCGCGGATCGCATCTACGAAGAAGTCTCGCCGGTCTTCACGGACGAAGTGAAATTCAATCCCGTCTCCGTCGGACCGTACGTCTACGTGCTCGGCACCGAGAGCGGCTTGCAGACGTATGGCGCGTGCAATCAGGTGACGGGACGCATCGAAGTCGACAGCGTGACGCAGCTTTCGTGCGGCGGCGCGGAGATCCACGGCTGGGTCACCGGAACGCAGCGCATCTCGAACGTCGAGATCTTTCTCGACGGCGGAGCCCTCGGCGCCGCAGCGCTCAACGGACCGCTGCGCACCGACATCCCGTCGCGCACGCCGGTGACGTCGTGGCGCATCAACGTGAATTTCGACAATGTGTCGCAGGGCGAGCACGTGCTGCGCGCAGTCGGCACGGACTCCCTCGGCAATCGCCGTCAGTTCTCGAGCCTTCGCCTCTTCTTCCCGGGGCCGGGCAAGAACTGCACGTCGCGCCGTCGCGCGATCACCTCGCGCTGATTTCTTCGACGACCGCCTCCGCCGCCGCGCGCCGATCGCGCGCGGCGGTGATCGGTCTCCCCACCACGATGTAATCCGCTCCCGCCGCGACTGCATCGCGCGGCGTCATCGTGCGCCGCTGATCGCCGGCGTCGCTGCCCGCGGGACGAATGCCCGGCGTGAGGATCACGAATCCTGTGCCGCACGCTTCGCGAATCGCGGCGATCTCGAGCGGTGATGCGACAACCCCGCGCAGTCCCGCACGTTGCGCGAGACGCGCGAGCCGCACCGCGTTGTCGAGCGGCGTGCCCGCGAAGCCGATCGCGCGTAGTTCGGCGTCGTCGATGCTCGTGAGAATCGTTACGCCAAGGACGAGGAGATTTTCGTTCGCGGCTGCGTGGAGCATTGCTTCGCCGCCGGCGGCGTGAACCGTGAGCATCGCGGCGCCGAGCTGCGCGGCTTCTGCGACCGCGTGCCGCGCGGTGTTCGGGATGTCGTGAATCTTGAGATCGAGAAACACGCGCTCACCGCGCGCCACGACGTCACGCACGAGCGACGGTCCGTTCGCGATGAATGCCTGCAAGCCGATCTTGATCACGCCTGCGACGCCGTGCAATTCGTCGGCGAGTCGAAGAATCTCATCGCGCGAAGACAAATCGGCGGCAACGACCAGACGGTCACGTGCTTGCATCGCTCGCAATGATAATTTGCGCCGATGGACAAGTTCACCGTTGCCCGCACGCTCGATGAGATCGGGCGTTACCTCGCGCTGACTGAATCGAATCCGTTCAAGTCGCGCGCATTCGACCGCGCCGCGCGCGCGATCGAGGCGCTCGATGCCGACGTCGCGAAGCTCGTCGCGTCCGGCGAGATCAAAAACGTCTCCGGAATCGGCAAGGCGACCGCCGAGATCGTCGCAGAGATCATCAACACCGGCAGCTCGACGTACCTCGAAGAGCTGCGCGCGCAATTTCCGCCCGGCATCTTCGATCTCCTGCGCATTCCGAAGCTCGGGCTCAAGAAAATCGGACAGCTCTACGCGGAGCTCGGCATCGCCTCGATCGACGCGCTCGAAGAAGCGGCGCGCAACGGACAGATCGCGAAACTGAAAGGATTCGGTCCGAAAACCGCGCAGCAGATTCTCGGCGGCGTGGAGTTTGCGCGGCAGCGGCAATCGAAGTTTCTCCTCCCGCGCGGCATCGAAGCGGGCGAGCGCATTCGCATGCTGCTCGCGGACATCGCCGAGATCGAAGACGCCGAAGTCTCCGGCAGCGTGCGCCGAAGACTCGAGATCTGCCGCAACGTGAACATCGTCGTCGCGACGAAGAAGCTCGAAAGCGTGCTCGCGAAGTTGCCGGACATTCTCGACGGTCTCGAAATGCTCGACGAGCAGACCGCGAAGGGAACCACCGGCCGCGACATCGAAGTGCGCCTGCACTTCACGACGCCCGCAGAATTCGGCGCGGAGCTCCTGCGCACGACGGGCAGCGAAGAATTCGTCAGCGCGTTCGGCAAGATTCCGAAAGGACGCACGGAACAGGACGTTTTCGAAAAACGCCACATCGCATTCGTCGAGCCGGAGCGCCGCGAAGATGCGTCCGAGCTCTCACGCAAGAAACGCGTGCGCCTCGTGCAGGCGTCCGATCTGCGCGGCACGTTTCACGTGCACACGACGTTCTCCGACGGCCGCAACACGATGCACGAAATGCTTTCCGCGGCGAAAGAGCGCGGCTACGAATACGTCGGCATCTCCGATCACTCGAAGAGCGCGTATTACGCCGGCGGACTCACCGAGGATCGCCTTCGCGAGCAGCACGCGGAGATCACCGCGCAGGAAAAAGCCGTCAAGCCGATGCGAGTCTTCCGCGGCACCGAAGCCGACATCCTCGGCGACGGCTCGATCGACTACGGCCCCGACACCCTGCGCAAATTCGATTTCGTGATCGCGTCCGTGCACTCGCAATTCCAAATGCAGAAGGATCAGATGACCGAGCGCATCCTCCGCGCGCTCGACGACCCATCGGTCACGTTCCTCGGCCACATGACCGGCCGCCGCCTGCTCACGCGCGACGGCTACACGTTCGACTACGACCGCGTGTTCGAGCGCGCCGGCGAGCGCGGCGTGATGATCGAGATCAACGGCAATCCGCAGCGGCTCGACATCGATTGGCGCCTCGTGAAGCGCGCGCTCGACCGCGGCGTCGTCTTCAGCATCCACCCCGACGCGCACTCGATCTCCGAATACAACGCGATGATCACCGGCACCTGGGCCGCGCGCAAAGCGGGCCTGACGAAGAAGGAGATCTTCAACGCGCGCGGCCTCGACGAAGTCGCGGAGTTTCTCGCAGCACGTCGCAAAAACCGGACGGCGGGCTTATAGCCCGCCGATTTTTCGAGCCGGTCACAGAAAGTCGGCGGACTATAAGTCCGCCATCCAAGAGGCCGCCTGGAGAGGCGGCCCGCCCTCGCGAAAATCGTG
>DATKFO010000818.1:0-2282 GCA_035544355.1 Thermoanaerobaculia bacterium | reverse complement strand
GCGCGAGCAAACGCGCGTGCATCCGCGAGGTGCCGTAGCGCGCGCGCTCGATCGGATCGAACGGCAGCATGTTCTGCGACATCGTCACGGACGGATGAAACGTCTCGTTCGCGGAGCCGCCGGGCGCGAAGAGCACGTCGCAGGACGCGCGCGCAAGTTTCGCGAGCTTCGTTCGCTGCCAAAGCACGCGCTGCAGCAGCGAGCCGTCGAGCATCGGCTCGTGCACGCGATCGAGCCAGGGGCGATCTTCGATGCGCTCGCGCGTCGCCGCGTTCGACCAGATCGTCACGCGCGTGATGCCGTGCTTCGACGGCTCCGCGTGACGCAGCAACTCGACGATGTGCGTGACACCGCCGCCTGCGCGCAGATTCGACGCATCGATTCCGACTCGCATTCAGGAGCGCGGCGGCCAGGCCGCAGCTTTCTTATAACTGATTGTTGCGAGTTGCGGGTGGCAGTTTGGACTGCGGCGATCGCAATCGCCGCTTTTCGACAACGGTGTACGAGAGCGGCCACCACGGGAAACTGCCTCAAGATGTGGCACAGACACTCCTGTCTGTGCGCACTCGGGAGGCCGGAGCCCCGTGCACATCGGAACATCCCGCGCGGGGCGCACAGACAAGAGTGTCTGTGCCACATTTTGGCGGACCCCACAGCTCGCTACCGCATCCCGCATGGAACGCTGCATGAAGAGAATCGGTTAGGTTATTGATATGAACCGATCCCTTCAGACACTGGCACTCGCGCTCACGTTTCTCTTCGCAGCTCAAGCATTTGCGACCAGCTTCGTCGTTCCCGACGACGCTGAGCTCGTCGCGAAATCACCGGCGGTCGTCATCGGAAGAATCACCGGCTCGCATGTGCGCGAGCGCGACACGACCATCGACACGATCTATCAACTGCGCATCGAGCGCGTGATCAAAGGACCGTTCGCGAACGGCTCTCTCATCGACATCACGTCCTTCGGCGGCATCCTCGGCGGACGTTTCGCCATCGTCGACGGCGCCGCGCAATTCACCGACGGCGATCGCGTGCTGCTCTTCCTCACGCCGTTCAAAGGCGGCTGGACGCCGACCGATCTCGTCCTCGGCAAGTTCCGATTTGCAACGACGAGCACCGGCGCCGGCGTGCTCGTGCGCGATGAAGACGACATCGTCGGCTGGGATCGCGACGGCAAGCCGCACGTCGAGCGCATCCGCCGCGATCAGGATTTTCTGCGCTTCGTCGAACAGCGCGCCGCAGGACGTCAGGCCGTCGAAGACTATTTCGTCAATGCGAGCGATGTGCTCTCGCCGCGGCAGCAATTCGCACAGGGAACTTCAGGACTCACGCAACAGGTAAATGCGCCGTTTCCGCCCGCAACGTACACGAATCACTTTCAAGGCGGAGGCAACGCGTATCCCGCGCGCTGGCCGAACATGGGCGCAGGCGTGAACTACTACAAGAACGCGTCGCAGAACGCATCGGGCCTCGCCGACGGCGGCGTGAGCGTGATTCAAACCGCGCTCGCGGCGTGGAACAACGAATGCGGATCGGCGATCAACATGATCTACGCCGGCACGAGCAACGGCGTGCGCAACGCGGACGACGGCTTCAACGTCGTGTTGTTCAATGACCCGAACGGCGACGTGCCGGGCAGTTGGACCGGCGCAGGAACCGTCGCCATCACGTACGGCGGCGGCGGTGGATTTCATACGTTCGCGGGCCGCACCGACTGGGTCAGCATCGTCGGCGAGGATGTGATCTTCCAGGACGGCTTTCCCGGAACGCATCCTGTGATGCCGACGGCGATGACGCACGAGCTCGGGCACTCCATCGGCTGGCGTCACTCGAACGCACACTGGGTGACGGCGAACGGCACCGATCAGGCGTGTCAGCCGTCCGTCGAAGAATGCACATCCACCGCGATCATGAACTCGGTGTCGTCCTCATCCCTCGGCTACAACCTGCAGCCGTGGGACATCAACGCCGCGCAGTCCGTGTATCCGGGAGGCACGTGCGGAGGCGGTGGCGGCAATCCGCCGCCGGTCGGCGGACGCCGGCGCGGCGACGTGAATCTCGACAGCGTCGCGGACGTCGTGTGGCGTCACGACAATGGAACGAACTACCTCTGGCTCATGGCGAACGGCAACGTGTCGCAGGCGCTTGCATTGCCGACCGTCGCGGGCTCGTGGAAGGTCGTCGCCAATGGCGACTTCAACAATGACGGGCGCAGCGATCTGTTCTGGCGCGACGCCAATGGAACGAACGTCGTGTGGCTGATGAACGGCGCGACCGTGACG
>DATKFO010000817.1:0-14978 GCA_035544355.1 Thermoanaerobaculia bacterium | reverse complement strand
CCCCCCGCACTCCAAGCTGGCTTCTCGAAATCGACTTACTCGCTCGAGAGTTCGCGTCTTTGGTAACCGGAAGGACGCCTCGGGAGAGGCTCAGGTGTGATGACGAGATCTGCGTCGTCGAGCGCCGTCTGAATACCGACGTTCGAAAGGATCATGCGAAACGAAGGTTGGTCATCAGGACTCGCGCGACGTTCGAACCTTCGAAGGTTCGCTGCGGCAACATGACCACGCCGAACTCTCCATTCCCGGCGACGACTCCGACTTCGATCTCATCGTTCTTCACGAAGTCATCGTCCAGAAAGAAAGAGACGACGTTGCCTTCTGCTGTGGCGATTCCGATCGCTCGCTCGTTCGAGAACATTCCAGGACTGACTTCGCAACGCAACCAGGCTTTATTCATCGCGTGACCTCACCAAGAAAATGATACCTCGGGGCCAATGGAGCTCTACTCGCCGTAGGCTTCAAGCAAACGCTGCGCGGCTTGTTCGTAGCCGAACTCGCGCGAGCGTTGCGTGACCGCTTTGCGCAGATCGCTCTTGAGAATTGCGAGCGCGCGCTCCGCGAGTGCTTGCGGAGTGAGGTTATCGGCGATCAGCGGAAGCGAGCCGGCGAGTGCGCGGACTCCGTCGAGTGGGAGGGATGCGACGGGGACGCCGCATGCCATCGCCTCGAGAATCGCGCGGTGTCCTTCGTCGGAGCCGCGTGCGGTGAAGAGGAGCACGTCCGACGCGCGATAGTGCTCGGCGAGGTCGGTCTCGTGATAGCCGGCCCACAGCACGTCGCGATCGATGGCGAGCTCGCGTGCGCGTGTTTGCAGTGCGGGGCGGTGTTCGCCGTGGCCGATGATCATCAGCAGCGATTGCGGGATGCGTTTGTGCAGGATCGCGAAGGTTTCGAGCGCTTCTTCGAAGCCGCGATGTTTCGACAACTTGCCGATCACGGTGATGACTTTGACGTGGGGCGCGATTTTGTAGGTGCCGCGCACGTTTTCGCCGTCGGGATGGAATTGGCGATGATCGACGGGAGGCGGCGTGAAGACGACTGCGCGGTTCTGCAGCACGCGTGCATTGGCAAATGTGTCGTTGACGGCGCAGAGGATTTCGGTGCGGCCGAGGAGTGAGCGGGTGAAGGGATCGCTGCGGAGGACGCGGCGCGCGTGGAACGTGCGCGCGATGCGGCGCACGTCGAGTTGTCGCGCGACGACGCGTGCGAGCCAGTGATCGTAGGTGAGGTGTGCGTGGATGATGTCGAAGCCGTGGCGCGCGATCATGCGGCCGAGGGCGTCGAGCGTGCGCACGAACGAGAGCGGGTTCTGCGCTTTTTCGATCAGCGGATGCGCGAAGTCGTAGTGACCGATCTTCTGCTGCAGCTTGTAGCCGCCGACGTACGCGTAATGCGCGTCGATGCCGATGCCGCGCAAAGCCTCGACTTCCGCGAACGCCGGCGCAGCGGCGCCGGTCCAGCGATTTCCTGCGGCGAGATGAAGGACTCTCAGCGGCACAAGACTCCGTGGCGACGGTTAGAAGTGATCGAACGCGCCGCGGTCGTCAGCATCACCGGGCCCGTCCTCCTCCTCGCCTGTATCCGGCGCCTCCTCTTCATCCACGTCATCTTCCGAATTGACCTCGGGATCGATCTCGCTCGTCGTTTCTTCGACCATGACGCCTCCATGAGAAATCACGAGCCGATCATACTGGTATAGTTTGGCGCCATGGCCGTCGATCAGGAATTGCTCGAGATCCTTGCCTGTCCGCTCTGCAAGCAGGAAGTGAAGCTCGTCCCGCTTTCGGATGAAAAGCGGACGATCGTGCGCGACAAATACCGCGAGAAATTTCGCGGCGAGGAGCCGGTCGTCGAGCAGGGATTGCAGTGCGTGAAATGCCACCGCGTCTATCCGATCGTGAGCGACATTCCGGTCATGCTCGTCGAAGAAGCGTTCGATGAGAGCTAGGACTGAGGTCTGAGGACTGGGGACTGAGTGCTCCGCCGGCTGAACGTCTGGTTTCTCGCTGATCCCTCAGTCCTCAGTCCTCAGACCTCATCTTTGGTCCGCTGGGCCTGCTGGTTCTACCTCGGCCACATCATCTGGGAAGGGAAGATCGCGTGCTCGATGCTCGGCGCGTTCGGCGCGATTTTCTGCGTCGGCTGGGCGCTTGCGCGGCGTGAGCTGCGATTCTCCACGCACATCCTGTACTTCCCGCTCGCGTTGTTCGGCGTCGCGACGACGCTTTCTTCCGCCGCGGCGGAGTCGCGCATTCACGAGTGGGGGGAGCCGGTCCTCTGGTTCAAGATGCTCATCTTCCCCGCGGCGCTGATTCTTTTCCGCGAAGTTCCGGCGATGCGCCGCATCGCGCTTCGCGCGCACATCGCGTTCGCGTTGATCGTCTCGGCGTGGGGTTTGTTCGAGTTCTTCGTGCTCGACCGCCGCGATCTCGAACATCGCATCACCGGTCCGCTCACGCACGTGATGACGTTTTCGGGATTACTGCTCGCGTTCTCGCTGACGCTGCTGATTCTTTGGTGGCGCGAGCGAAAAGGCTGGCAGCTCGCGGCGACGATTCTCGTGTCGTTCACGTTGCTGCTCACGTTCACGCGCAGCGTGTGGATCGGCTGGCTCGCGGCGGTGCTCGTGATGATTCTGCTCACGCGCCCGCGTCTGCTCGCGTACGCCGCGCCGGCGCTTTTGATCTTCGTCACGTTCATGCCGATGAATCTCTTCGCGCGACTCGCGTCGACGTTCGATTCGCGGCAGAGCTCGAATCTCGATCGCATTCGCATGCTCGAGGCTGGCGTCGAGATGATCAAGGATCACCCGGTCTTCGGCGTCGGCCCTGCGAACGTGAAAGAGGTCTATCCGCTCTACAAGAAACACGACGCGCCGCGCTTCCGTCCGCCGCATCTGCACAACAACATCGTGCAGCTCTGGGCCGAGCGAGGAATCCTCGGGCTCGTCGCGTATCTGCTTCTCCTTGCGTTGTTTCTCCGCGAATGCGCGCGCGCGTGGAAAGGCCCGAATCGCATGTGGGCCGAGATGGGCGTGGCTGTCACGGTCGGGCTCACCTACGCCGGACTTTTCGAGTTCAACTTCGGCGATACCGAGGTCTTCTATTTGATGCTCGACCTCTTCGCGCTGTTCGTTGCTTCAATGGCCTCGATGGAGTCGAATGAACCGCAGGCCACGCTTGTTCGGGCGTAGTCAGGGTCCACGTGGCCGGTGAAGCCGGCCCGTAACTTTTCCGAAATGCCTCCGTCGAAGGGTAGAGAACAAGGGGAGATGAAACACCTGAGCGATCAGGAGCTGATGCGCATCGTTCAGGCGGGTGATTACTCCCCGGCGTCAGAGATCTATGACCGCTACAGCGGCCGGATCTACAACTTTGCCTTTCGTTTCTTGAAGAATGCCGAAGCGGCCGAGGATGCGACGCAGGAAGTGTTCGTCAAGATGTTGAGACATGCGAATCAATTTCACGGGGATGCAAAACTTTCGACCTGGCTCTTCTCGATCACGGCGAATTGGTGTCGCGATTACTTGAGAAAAGCGGACAACAAGACGAAAGAATCGGACGACGTGCTCGTGACGCTTCCGGCGCCCACGGACCAGTCGCCCGAGCGCAACCTCGAGAGGCGCGAGGATGAGAAGCGCGTCCAGCGCGCGCTGCAGTCGCTCACGTCCGAGCAGCGGGAAGCCATTCTGCTCTCCCGCTATCAGGGTCTGTCGTACGCGGAGATCGCGCAGATCGCGGGCTGCTCCGAAGGAGCGGTCAAGACGCGCGTCTTCCGCGCCATGGAAACGTTGAAGAAAGCGCTGACCGGTGAGTCGCGCGGAGGTGACCGATGTCTGACTGCCTTGCCATGAGAGAGAGCATGCCACTCCTCTTGACCGAGTCGCTCGACTCGGCGCGGCGTGAGCTCACGCACCAGCACATCGAGAGTTGCGCCGAATGCGGCGATGAGTGGACCTCGTACAAAGAAACGTGGCAGCTGCTCGACACGCTGCCGGAAGTCGAACCGCCCGCCCATCTGCGCGCAAAGTTCCTCGCGCAGGTGATGCCGCAGGCTGGGGTCGAAGAGAAAACGAACGTCGTGCCCTTTCATCGCCGTCCGGCGGCGAAGTGGCTCGCACAAGCCGCGGCCGTCGTGATCATCGCCGGCGGCGGATATTTCGCCGGACATCGCAACGTCCCGAGCAGCAATTCGACGATCGCTCTGCAGGAGCGGCCGGCCGAGATCACCTCGCGCCTTCCGATTCAGAACGCCAGCTATGAGCCGATCTCGCTCGCCGAGACGCGCGCGCTGAACGCGTCCGCACTCAGCCCGACGATCGAAGGCCGCCCCGACATCACGAACGTGCAGTTCGTCGATTCCGATGCGGCCGACAACAAAATCGCGGTTCAGTTCGACATCACGTCGCGCTGGACGGTCAGCGGAAGCCCGAACGACAAGAGCATGGTGCGTCTGCTGTCCTACGTGCTCGAGAGCGAAGACTCGATCAATCCGCGCTCGAGCGCGATCGAGTGGGTTCGCAAGACCTACTCGAATCCCGCGTACGCGAACACGGAGATCGCCGGCTCGCTCGCGAAAGTGCTGCGCAACGACGAGCATCAGGGCGTGCGCATCAACGCGGTCGAGACGCTGTCGAATCTTCCGGAAAGCTCGCCCGCGACGCGCGAGGCGCTGATCGAAGCACTCAAGAGCGATCCCAATCCGGCCGTGCGCATCAAAGCGGTCGAAGCGCTGGCGAAGCTCGCCGGCAGCGGATCGCTCGATCAATCCGCAGTCGACATGCTGCGCCAGAAAGCGCAGCAGGATGACGAGAACCTCTACGTCCGCGTGAAAGCCGCGGAGGCACTGCGCAAGATTCAACCGTGATGCGAATTCGTCTCTTCACCCTCGCGCTGTTCTTCGTCACGGGCGCTGCGCTCGCCAAGAACGTGACGAAGAGCGAGCGGTTCGTGCAGGATCTCAACCTGCTGACCGGAGGCTCGCTCGTCGTGGAGAATCCGTTCGGCGACATTCTGATCGTCGGCGCGGACAAGCCGGGGATGCACGCCGTCGTGACGAAGACGATGATCGGCGTCGACGACGACGCGATTGGTGAAGCGCGCGAGGGCACGGAACTTCGCGCAGCCGGCAACGAAAAAACGCGCGTGCTTCGCACGATCGCACCGCTGATTCGCAGTCCGCGCTGGTCGGCGAAGGTGTCGTATCAGATCCAGGTGCCGCGCACCACGAACATCCGCGTGAGCTCGAACGTCGGCGACGTCCGCATCGCCAACCTCGACGGCACGATCGCCGTGAACAGCTTCGCGGGCACGCTGATTCTGCAGAACACCAGCGGCGAAACGAACGTCGCCAGCGTCAACGGCACGATCATCTTCGATCCGAACGGCAAGCCGGAATCGGACACCATCCTGCAGACACTGAATGGCGATATCCAGGTGCTCGTATCGCCCGACGCGAATTTCGAATGGATCGCCGACACGCTCACCGGCCAGTACCGCACCACCCTCGGCGTGCGCGGCCGCTATCTCGGCACGTCATTCCGCGGCGGATTCAACGCGCCCGGCGGACCGGTGATCCACACGTCGACCGCGTTGGGCCAGGTCTACATGCTCAAGAAAGGCTCGCTGCCGACGCAGGCGCGTGACCTGCCGAAAGTGCTCGGCCTCGCGAGCACGGGACCGAGCGGGCCGCCGGTCATCCGCGAGTTTCGCGAGCAGAGCGTTGGCGAATTGGCGCTCGATCTCGACTTCGTCAATGTCTTCGTGGGATCCGTGGAAGGCAGCGCATCCGTCCGCACCGGCGCGGGCGAAATTCACATCGGCTCGATCCGCGGTACCACGAACGTGGATTCGGGTGGCGGTCCGCTCTCATTCGGCGATGCGTTCGGTCCGATCATCGCTCACACCGAAGCGGGAGACGTCATCGTCAACGCGGCGCGCTCGCGCAGCAATCTCGGCACGAACGGCGGTGTCATCCGTCTGGCGTTCAGCGCGGGACCGGCGACGCTCGAATCGGGCGGCGGCGACATCATCCTTCGTCACGCTGCGAGCTCCGTGAACGCGATGACGAAATCGGGCGACATCACGATCAACCTCGATCCGGGACTCAAGACCAATCGCGTGATCGCGAAGACAGGCAAAGGCAACATCGCGGTCAACGTGTCTCCGCGCTTCGCGGCCGACGTGCAGTTGACCGTGCTCACTTCCGATCCCGACGCCAACGTGATCCAGACCGATTTCCAGGGCCTCGCGTACTCGCGCGAACAGGTCGGCGGGAAGACGCGCATCCGCGCGACGGGCAAGATCAACGGCGGCGGCGACAAAGTCGAGCTCTCGGCGGAAGACGGCGGCATTCAATTCATGTCGCACGCTTCCGTGCTGTCGGCGCGATAAACGTAGTGGGCAGTAGGCAGTGAGCAGTTGGCAAAAAGAAAAGCGAGCTCCGGTCTTTCTTCTGCCCACTGCCTACTGCCTACTGCCCACCCGCCGATAAGCCGTCGTCCACGATCCAACCCGCAACCAAACGCTTTCTGCCGCGTAACAATCCGCCGTGCGCTTCCTGCGATCATCACGGCCATCCATGAAACGTCTGTTCGTTCTCGCGCTGCTCCTCTCGACGTCTGTCTTCGCGCAAACGCGCGAGATCGCGCTGCCGCGCGCGAGCACGCCCGTCACGATGGACGGCGATCTCAGCGACGAAGCGTGGAAGACCGCCGCCATCATCGACACGTTTTACGAATACCAGCGCTCCGATAGCGGAACGCCGCCCGTGCCGACGACCGCGTACGTGACGTACGACGATCATTACTTCTACGTCGGCATCGATTGCCGCGATCCCGAGCCCGCGAAGATCCGCGCGCCGTACGTCGATCGCGATCACGTGTTCGGCGACGCCGACAACGTCGCCGTGCTGATCGATGCGCGCGGCGAAGGCAAAGTCGCGCTGCAGCTCCGCGCGAATCCCCGCGGCATTCAGGGCGACGCCGTGAACAACGACTCGGCCGGCTCCGAGGATTTTTCGCCCGACTTTTTCTACGACACCGCTGCGAAGATCACAGCGACCGGCTGGGTCGTCGAGATGCGCGTCCCGATGTCGACGCTTCGCTACGCGGACGCCGATCCGAAAACGTGGGGCCTGATCATCCTGCGCAACTGGCCGCGCGAAACGCGCTACACCGTTTCGAGCAGCCCACTGCCGCGCGGATCGAATTGCTTCATCTGTCACGAGATCAAGCTCACCGGCATCACGAGCCTGCCGTCGTCGCAGCACCTCACGGTTGCGCCGTACATTCGCGCCGAACAGTCCGCAGAGGCGCGCATCCTCGGCGAACCGCTCGACCACTCTTCGTTCAACGGAGACGGCGGCGTCGACGTGAAGTGGTCGCCGACTCCCGACACCGCGATCGACGCGACGATCAATCCCGATTTCTCGCAGATCGAGGCGGACGTCGCGCAGATCAGCACGAATCAACGCTTCGCACTGTTCTTTGCCGAGAAACGGCCGTTCTTCCTCGAAGGCAGCGACCTGCTCGAGACGCCGATTCAGGCGGTGTACACGCGCACGATCACGTCGCCGCGCTGGGGCGCGCGCGCAACCGGCAAGAACGGCGCGAACACGTGGACGTTTCTCGTCTCGGATGATCGCGGCGGCGGATTGCTGATCCTTCCCGGTCCGCTCGAATCGGGACTCGCACTGCAGAACGAAGAATCGATCGCGGCGATCGGCCGCGTGCGCCGCGAGATCGGACGCTCCGCGGTCGGCATGCTCGTCACCGCGCGCGAAGTGGACGGCGACGGCGGACACAATCGCGTCATCGGTCCCGATTTCGAATGGCGTCCGAACGACACCGATCAGGTCGCGGGGCAGCTGCTCATCAGCGACACGGACGATGCGCGCATCAACGCGACCTCCCACGCGCTGCGTCTCAACTGGACGCACAACAAGCGCGAGCACGACTGGTACGCGGGCTTCAAGGATTACGGTGACGACTTCCGCGCCGACAACGGCTTCGTGCCGCAAGTCGGATTCCGCGAAGTGACCGCGGGCGCCGGATGGAATCGCTTTCCGGAGAATTCGAGCTGGACTCAGTTCCGCTGGTACGTGAACGCGCAGCTGACGAACGATCGCGACGACAACAAGATCCTGCAGGACGCGAACGTCGGATTCCTCACGCGTGGCACGCGCAATCTGCTGCTGATCCTCGAGCCGCACCAGCAGGACGTGCGCACCGGCAACGGCACGCTGCTCGATCAGACCTTCCTCTTCTACGGGCTCACGATGTATCCGTCTGCGTGGTTCCCGAATCTCTCGATCACCGGCGAAGCGGGCGAGCGCATCGACTTCGCGAACTCACGACGCGGACGCGGATTCAACACGAACATCACCGCGATCTTCCGTCCCGCCGCGCGCCTGCAAACGGAAGTCACGTTCAATCACGAACAGCTGGACGTGCGCGACACGCCCGACAACGGACGCCTCTTCAGCGCGAACGTCGAGCGCATCAAAGCGACGTACAGCTTCACCGCGAAATCGCTGCTGCGCGTGATCGGCCAGTATCTCGACGTCGAATCCGAGCCAGGCCGCTATCTCTTCCCCGTCGATCGCCACAGCGGCTCGTTCACCGGCTCGCTGCTGTACAGCTACAAGATCAACTGGCAGACCCTGCTGTTCGTCGGCTACGGCGACGACCGTACGCTCGACGCAAACGCAGACCTGCTGCGCGAGAATCGCACGTTCTTCGTGAAAGTGAGCTACGCGCTGCAGCGGTGACACACACAAATAATAAATAGGTAGGGAAAACCTGCTCTAGCGACCCTCCATCTATGAGGTCCTTACAAGATGGAGGCGACCATGGACGACGTGCTGCGCGCGGCGGTGCATCGCATTGCATACCGGCAGTTCGCAAAAAGCATTCGACGAAAAATCGCGCTGCTTCTGACGGCGGTCGTCGCAATCGGGGTCGTCATCGGGCTCGATGCATTGCGCGCCGAGTTGCAGGAGGCGAAGGCGACGCCGTATCGCGCGGTCGCGGCGCTGAAGAAAACGGCCACGGGCGATGGCCCGCTCGAAACGGCAATCCGTCAGCTCAGAGACGACGAGAAGTTTGCAAACGCCGACGCGCTCTTCGAGGCAGTTCTCGCGAAGACGGCGAATGCAAAGACTTCTTCGGATCGCCAAACGGCGATCCGGACTCTCTACGACGCGCGCCTGCGCGTCATCGACAGTCAGATCGACGCGCTGCTGGCGCAGGAGCCAGTGCCGGACTCGGAAAAAACACCGGGCACGGACACAGTCGACAAGCTCGAGACGCGCCGGGCGTCGCTGCTCCTGTCGCGTGCGAAGCGCCTCGATGAGATACAGCAGAACGCGACGATCGAGCGCACCAGCTTGCGGCGCGACTTCGATGAGAAATACGCGAACAACGCGAGGCTGTCGTTTCGATACCACCCGCGGCTGCGACAGCTCTCCGATCCCACCGATCCGCTCAGCGTCATCTACGACATTCTTTGGTACGCGTCGCTGATCATCGGCGTTCTCGCGATCGTCGCTCTGCTGCTCGCGCCGCTCTTCACGTCGTTGTCGCTGACCGGTGCCGAGGACTCGTTCATGGAACAGATCCGCGGGTTGTTGCGACGGCCGGGCCGCACGATCGCGAGTGGCATCGCGAGCCTGGCCGCGCTCGGCGTCGGCACCGCGGCGATCGTGAACAATGTCGCCAGCGCGAGCAACAGTCCGTGGAACGCACCGGGCGTCGGACCGCAACGCGTCATCGAGCAAAAAGTCGAAATCGAAACGATACAGCGCGCCGAGCTGCCGTCGACCGACACGGCACAGAAAACGACTACCGGCGATCCCGAACCCACAACACCAACACCACCCGATCCGCGCATCGATCGACTGCTGACCGACGTGCAAGGACTTCGCGAAACGGACGAGCGCCACACAGTCTCTCTCGGTGAGCACGAAGCCGTCGTGCAGAATCTGCGCAGGGTTCCCGAGGTGCTGGGAAGCCTCGATCAGAAAATCGACGCACAGAAGGGTGCCATCGACGACGGGTTCCGCGCCGCGAATGACACGATCGACAAGCGAGTCAAAAGCGCGGAGGAGTACTTCGATCTCGCCATCGATCGCACGGCGCTGAAGACGAAGGACCTCGAAACCAAGCTCGACGACGCGACCACGAACGTCGGCAAGGAAGCCGTGCAGATTCGCTCCGGTGTGTACATGCCGTACGGCATCGGCGAGCGCCCGTCATTCGTGAGATCGTTCCTCGGCTTCGACCGCTATCGCATCACCGCGAACGTGCCGGTCGTTCTCCGCGAGGTCGGGGGCATCGAGGTCGCGGAAAAAGTGGAAGCGCTCGTCAGCGACGAATTGCTCTCCAGCGATGACCTCCTGCTCGCTCTGCGCGACCAGCTCTGTCCCGAGAAGCCGACGAAGAACTGCCGGGACTTCAGGGAATGGAGCGGAGTCGTCATGCGAGCCGCGCGAGTTCGATGAGGAGCATGCCATGAGCAAAGTGATCGAGATACCACTGTCAACCGACATGCCGACTGAGAGCACGACGACGCACCTTCTCGAAACGATCGGCGTCATCGCTGCAGGCGCCGCGATCGCCGCCGTCATCGCATCGCGAGGCGGCTACTTCGTCATCCTGGTGCTCGTTGCCATCGTCTTCTTGTGGCTCGGGCTTCATCTGCGAACGCGACGCGCCGAACGAAACGAGCTCGACCTGCGAGAGATTCTGTATTCGTTTCCGCCCGACAGAGCGGAGACGCTGAAGCTCGTCTTTCCACTCGACGTTGTCGACGCCGTCGCTTCGCTCAACGGCATTCCCACGCTGCGCCTGGAGATCAAGAGGAAACTCAACGCGCGCATCGGCGAAGCGCGTGCAAACGAGTACATGCCCATCATCCTTCGCTACGCGGACCAGGAAAGAGTGAAGCGAGCGTGACCGGAGCAGCCCCTTCCGCCACTAGTCACCGGTCACCAGTCACTATAGGATTCGCCCCCGCAACGACTCGACCACGGGAGACCATCTTGAAACGACTCTTTCATGCAGCGCTGATCCTCGCCCTTGCCGCCTGCAGTCCGGCGGCGCGTGACACCGGCACGCAATCGGCGGAGACCACGGCGACCGAAGCGTCCGCAACCGCATCCGCACCGGCGCCACCGGCACAACAGGAGAAACCGATGAGCAATTACCAGGACAAAGTCGCCGAGCTGCACACGACCGCGGGCGACATCGACATCCGCTTCTTTCCCGACGTCGCGCCGAATCACGTGAAGAACTTCATCGACCTCGCGGAGAAGGGCTTCTACAACGGCACGAAGTTCCATCGCGTCATCGCAGGCTTCATGATTCAGGGCGGCGATCCGAACTCGATCTCCGGCGATCCGGCGACGTGGGGCACGGGCGGCTCCGCGCAGAATGTGAAGGCCGAGTTCAGCCGCGTGCCGCACAAGCGCGGCATCGTCTCCATGGCGCGCGCGCAGCATCCCGACAGCGCGTCGTCGCAGTTCTTCATCTGTGTCGCCGACTCCGGATTCCTCGACGGCCAGTACAGCGTGTTCGGCAAGGTCACGAAGGGCATGGATGTTGCCGATAAGATCGTGAGCGCGCCGAAGGACCAGCGTACCGATCGTCCGTTCGAGCCGGTGACGATCACCAGCATCACGATCCGTCCGGCGAAAGAAGACGAAAAAGGTCCGGCGCTGCCGCAATAAGCGATGTGACCCTTCCCGAAGAAGCCGCGAATTCTCTCCATCAGTGGCTGGGCGATCGATGGACCGCCCAGCCGCTCTTCGGCGACGCCTCGGTTCGCGCGTACTACCGCATCGGCGCGCCGGACGGCAGCACGTACATCCTCGCGTATTACCCACCCGAGGTGCGTGAACAGTTGCGGCGATTCCTCGATGCGTACGCGGCCGTTTCGCCGCACGCGCGCGTCGCGGAAGTCCTGCAGATCTCGGACGCCGCGATCCTGCAGGAAGACCTCGGCGACCGCACACTCCTCGACGTCCTGCATCGCGATCGCGCCGAAGGCATCCGTTTGTATCGCGAGGCGATCGAACAGCTCGTCGCGTTCCATCGGGCCACGGCGGACGTGAATCCGCCGTTCACAGCCGGCTTCTTCTTCGCCGAGATGGAGATGGCGCTCGAGTTCTACGTCGGGAAACTGATGGGCGCCGGCGCAGCGCCGCTCAAGCCGATCCTCGAAACGCTGGCTGAAAACATTTCGCGCCATCCCTATGTCCTATGCCATCGTGATTACCACGGACAAAATCTACACATTAAAAACAATCAAGTAAGGATCATTGATTATCAGGACATGAGAATGGGTCCGGATATGTATGACATGGCCTCGCTGCTCCGCGACCGCGGCGTCGCGCGAATCCTCGGCGACGAAACGGAGCTCGAGCTGCTGAACGAGTACCGGCAACCGGCAGCCGGCAGCCGCCAACGCTACTGGGAAACCCTCCTCCAGCGCTCGATCAAGATCCTCGGCACGTTCTCGAAGCAGCCGATCACGCGCAAGCGGATGCATTACCTCGACTTCATCCCGCCGACGCTGGAGAGCATCGGGCGTTGCCTCGACGAGCTTCCCGAGTACGCCGCGCTTCGCGATATCTTCCCGATGCATTTTTCAATCGGCGCCGCCCGCGCGCGCGCGGAACAGTTTTCGTAGGGAGACAGATCCAAACATGGCCAAACACAAGATCACTCTTCTGCCCGGCGACGGAATCGGGCCCGAAGTCACGGCGTCCGTCGTGCAGATCATCGAGTGCGTCGGCGTCGAAGTGGAGTGGGAGAAGTTCTTCGTCGGCGCCGAGGCGTTGTCGCGGTTCGGCGATCCGCTGCCGCCGGACGTGCTCGAATCGATCGCGCGGAACAAAGTCGCGCTCAAGGGTCCGGTCACGACTCCGGTCGGCACGGGCTTCACCTCGATCAACGTCCGCCTGCGAAAACTGCTCGACCTGTACGCGAACCTGCGACCGGTGCGCTCGATGCCGAACATCGTCACGCGCTACGAAGACATCGATCTCATCGTCGTGCGCGAGAACACGGAGAGTTTGTATGCGGGGCTCGAGCACGAAGTTGTGCCGGGCGTCGTCGAGTCGCTGAAGATCATCACCGAGAAGGCGTCGACGCGCATCGCGAAATTCGCGTTCGAATACGCGCGCACGCACGGCCGCAAGAGAGTCACGGCGGTGCACAAAGCGAACATCATGAAGCTGTCGGATGGGCTGTTTCTCAAGTGCTTCCGTGAGATGTCGAAGAACTATCCGAACATCGAAGCGGACGACAAGATCGTCGACAACCTCTGCATGCAGCTCGTGGTAAATCCGAATCAGTTCGACGTGCTGCTGCTCGAGAATCTCTACGGCGACATCGTCTCCGATCTCACCGCGGGCCTCGTCGGCGGCCTCGGCGTCGTCGCCGGCGCGAACATCGGCGAGAACGGCGCGGTGTTCGAAGCCGTGCACGGCAGCGCGCCCGACATCGCCGGCCAGAGCAAGGCCAATCCGCTCGCGCTGTTGCAATCGGCGGTGCTGATGTTGCAGCACATCGGTGAGATGACGGCGGCGAAGCGGATCCAGGACGCGATCGTGAAAGTGCTGGCGATGGGGCCGGAGCATCGCACGCGCGACATCGGCGGCACCGGCTCGACGACGGATTTCACCGTGGCGATTTGCGATGTGCTCCGCAAAGGCACGCGTGCAAACGACTGAGATCGAGCGCGGCGTCCATCTGTTCAACGCACACGAGTTCTGGCACGCGCACGAGGCATGGGAAGAAGTCTGGCTCCGCAGCCACGGCGAAGAGAAGCAGTTCCTGCAGGGGCTGATTCAGCTCGCGGCGGCGTATCACCACATCAAACGCGACACTCCGCGCGGCGCGGGACGGCTTTTCGACGCTGCACTTCGAAGAATGAGCGGTACACCTGACAATTTTTTCGGTATCGACCGCCGCGAAGCGGTCGAGGCGGCGACGCGTCATCGCGAGATTCTTGCGCGCGGCGGGCGGGTCGAAATCGAGGAAGCGCCGAAGCTGCATTTGATTCTTGCGTGACGCATCGGAGATCACGCTACAATTCAGTCCTCTCACATCGGCCTAACGACACCTCTGGGCGAGGGTTTCAGCATGCAGGAAATCGATCAACGGGACCGGGAGCTCCTGGGGGCGCTTCAAGGTGAGATTCCGCTCGTGTCGACCCCATTTGCCGTGGTCGGGCAAATCATCGACATGTCGGAAAAAGAAGTCATCAAGCGCACGGAGCGTCTCAAGCGGGACGGCCTCGTGCGGCAGGTGGCCGCGCAGTTCGACATGCGCGCGCTCGGCTATCGCTCCTCACTCGTCGCTGCGCGCGTCGCGGCCGAACGGATCGATGACGCAGCCGCGGTGATCAACGCGCATCCCGGCGTCACGCAGAACTATCGACGCAACAACGATCTCAATCTCTGGTTCACGATCGCGGTCTCGCCGCACTCCAAGCTCGGCCTCGACCGCACGATCGAGCTCCTCGGCGCCGATGCCGAGTGCGACACGATCCGTCCGCTGCCGACGCTCAAGCTGTACAAGTCGACCGCGAGTGAAAGCGGCGACGCGCACAACGACGAGAGCACCGGCGACTACACGCCGCTCACGCCGCTCGAAGTCGAGTGCGTGCGTTTGCTGCAACGCGATCTGCCGCTGCAACCGCGTCCGTTCGATTCGATCGCGAAAAACGCGGGCGTCGATGCGAACGAGATGCTCACCGCCGCGCGCGCGATGCAGAAGCGCGGACAGATTCGCCGCTTCTCCGCGAGCATCGCCGCGCGCAAATCAGGCTTCTCCGCGACGGCGATGGGTGTGTGGGTCGTGCCGCAGGACGAAGTCGATCGCTACGGCGCCGAGCTCTCGCAGCATCGCGCGGTGTCGCATTGCTATCTGCGTCCGGTCTACGAGGACTGGCCGTACAACCTCTACACGA
>DATKFO010000816.1:0-11758 GCA_035544355.1 Thermoanaerobaculia bacterium | reverse complement strand
CCAGAATCTTCATGCGCGAGGTCATCGCATCTTTCAGCTTCAGCGGCGGGTTCATGATCTCGTACAGGATCCCGACGATGCGGAACCGGACGCGGTACTCCTTCTCGTACGGCTCGATGTGGATGTCGGACGCGCCGCGCTTGATGGCGTCGGTGAGGATGAGGTTGCAGAGTTTCACGACCGGCGCTTCCTCGGACGCGTCCGCGAGCGCCTCGACATCCATCTCCTCGGAATCTTCGAGAACTTCGAGATCCGCGCTTTCCGCCTGCTGAAGGTCTTCCATGACCTTCTTCAGCTCGAGCGAGGACGTGGTGCCGTAGTAGTTGTCGATCGCCGCCTTGATCCCGAGCTCCGAGGCTACGACCGGCTCGACGTTGTAGCCGGTCATGAACTTGATGTCGTCCATGGCGAAGACATTCGTCGGATCGGCCATGGCGATCGTGATCGTGGCGCCGGTCTTGTTGACCGGGAGGATGTTGTATTTGCGCGCGACGTCGGCGGGGATGAGCTTGATGACGCCTGCGTCGATCTCGAAGTGCGCGAGGTTGATCGACGGCACGCCGAACTGCTGAGACAGGCACTCGGTGATGTCTTCCTCGGATACGAATCCGAGCTTGATCAGTGTCTCACCGAGCTTGCTTCCGCTCTCCTTCTGAACCTTGAGAGCTTCTTTGAGCTGATCCTGGGTGATCAGACTCGCTTTCGTCAGCAGTTCTCCGAGGCGAACGCTCATGGATCGTAGTTACTCCCGCTCCCGCACAAGCCTCTGAAATTGAGGGCTTTGGGATTCTAATCGAAATATGGAAGTGGCGCCGTGCGCCGCCTTACTTCGCGGCATCGATCGGCGCGGCGCCGCTCTGCATGCCCCGCAGGGTCGCCGTGATCGTGCCGAACTTCACGTCTGTCCGAATTCGGACTGGGATGCGCTTCTCGTCGTCCGAATACCAGATCAACAACCGCTCCTCGCGTTCCGTTCCGCCCGCTTCCATTTTCGGTTCGACGAGAATCGTTTTGAACGTTCCGAGCTCCGTCGACACCGATTCGCGGCGCACGACGTGAACGTGAACGCTGTAGAGCTTCGCGTCGGCGATGACGGCGATCTCGTGCTTCTTTCCCGGCGAAAGATCGAGCGTTCGCAGGTAATAGATGATCGAGAGCGGATCGTAGACCGGCGTCGGAACGCGGACTTTCTTGATCTTCTTGCGCGTGCGCGTGGCGATGCCGCCTTCGACGCGCGTGATCTCTTCTTTCTTGTTGCCGCCTTCGTCCTGACGCTTGTGGTACTCGAGCGTCGTGAACGTGTCGCGGTCGACGATCGATTCGATCTGATCGTGCACACGGAAGATGCGCGAAAAGCCGGAGCTCGATTTGCCGAGCGATCGCATGCGGATGCGTTTCTCGTCGCCGGCTTCGGGAGCGATTGTCATCCGCAGCGTCCCGCCGGACATCCGAAGCCACGTCAGGCTGTAATCGAGGGTCTCGCCTTTCTCGTACGCTTCGTCAATGTAATTCGGCGGCGCCGGTGTCGCGAGTTGCGCGATGACGAGTGCAGCAGCGAGAGCCTTCACTCGGCCAGCACCTTCTCCGCCATCGTCATGGCCTCTTCAACAGAAATCGATTCCATCAATTTCGTGGAGGGGAACTTGTCGATGCAACGCGACAGCTGTCCGTACGGTCCGTTGCGGCGCGGATTCGTCGGCCCGTACAAGCCGACGACGCGCGTGCCGAGCGCGGCCGCAAGATGCAACGGGCCGGTGTCGCCGCCGATGACGAGCGACGCGTGCGCGAGGATGTACGCGAGCTCGCGAAGATCGGTCGGCGGCGCGATGCGCGCGCCGATCGCGCGTGCGTGCTCTTCTTCGCCCGGCCCCCACACGACGAGCGCGTGATCGCCAAGGCGCCGCGCGAGTTCGCGAAAGCGTTCGACGGGCCAGAGTTTTTCGGGGCGGCCGGCGCCGGGGAGGAGGACCACGCTTCCTTCGTAACCTTTGACTTCGCGCGGGAACGCGCTCCAGTTGCCAGTTGCCAGTTGCCAGTTGCCCGCGATGCTTTGCGCGAGCTCGTTGTTTTGATCGATGACGTGTTTGTTGATGTCGACGGCGATTTTCTTGTTCGTAAAGAGCAACGCGGGCTTTTCGCGGACTGCGTTTCGATCGAAGCCGTAGCGTGTTTTCGCGCCGGACAGCCATCCGAGCGCCGCGGATTTCATGAGGCCCTGGAAGTCGATGCTCGTGTCGAAGCCGCGGAGTGCGTTGCGCGCGATGGCGATCTCTTTTCGAAAAGAGATCGGTGCGCGCGACCAGCGTTTGAGGCGCACGGGGATCGTCTCGATATTCGTTACCACTTCCACGAGCTCGCGATACGGCGCTTCGACGGCCCAAACAATTTTCGTTTCCGGCAGTGCGTCGCGCAGCGCGACAACCGCGGGAATCGTGTGGATCACGTCGCCGAGCGCGGAGAGGCGTAGAACGAGGAGGCGGTTCACTCGCCTCGCATTTTCTCCAGAATCGCGGTCGTCGAGTGATCCTTCGGATCGCCGACGATCACAACCTTGCCGCCGTACGCATTCACGATCGCCGCCTCGGGTACCGAATCCGCCGTGTAATCCGTTCCCTTCGCGTGGAAATCGGGCTTCAACACGCCGAGGAGGCGTCCTGGGCTGTTCTCCCGAAAAATGATCACGTACGAGACGCCGCGAATCGCGGAGATGAGCTCCGCACGCTCGCTTTCGATCATCACGGGGCGTCCTTTGCCCTTCAGCGCGCAAACGGATTCGTCGCCGTTCACGCCGACGACGAGAAGATCCGCGACATTCGCCGCGGCTTGCAGATAGCGAATGTGCCCGACGTGCAGCACGTCGAAACAGCCGTTCGCGAATGCGATTGTTTTTCCGCGAGCGCGCTCATCGCTCGCGACGCGCAACAACTCGGTCTCGGTGAGGATCGGCGCGTTCATGCGTTCAACTCTTCGTCGCGCTCGATCGCGTGGCGCAGCTCGTCGTTCGACACCGTCGCGGTTCCCATCTTCATCACGACGATGCCGCCCGCGTAATTCGCGAGCTTCGATGCTTCTGCGTTCGACGCGCCGGCCGCGAGTGCGAGCGTGAACGTCGCAATAACCGTGTCGCCCGCGCCGGTGACGTCCGCGACTTGATCCGTTCCGTACACCGGGATGAAAAGCGCATCGAGCTCGTCGCGATCGAACAGCGCCATGCCGCGGCTGCCGCGCGTGACGAGAATCGCGTCGGCGTCGAGCGACTGCTGCAACGTGAGCGCGACTTCTTTCAGGCGATCGTCGCCGTCGCCGTCATACAACTCCGTGCCTGCGGCGAGTGCGGCTTCTTCTTCGTTCGGCGTTGCTGCGGTGACGCCGGGAAATCCGAGGAGGTTGTAGCGCGAGTCGAGTGTGACCGGCTTTCCGTGCGCGAACGTCGTGAGCGTCGAGGCGATCGGTGGCGTCACGACGCCGTAGCCGTAGTCGCTGATGAGCGCCGCGTGACAAACGGAGATCTGATCGCGCAGCAGATTCGCGAATGCCTGCGCTTCCATCGCGTCGATGTCGAATTGGTCTTCGATGTCATAGCGCACGATCTGCTGCCGGCTCGCGTGCGGCATGCCGCCGAGGATGCGCACTTTCGTCGGCGTCTTGTAGCGATCGACGCGCAGGATGCCGCTGCAATCGATGCCCTGCGCATTGAGCTTGTCGAGGAGCGCGGATCCCGCCGGATCGTTGCCGACGACCGAGACTGGCACCGGCAGTCCGCCGAGCGAAAAGATGTTGTTGATCGCATTGCCGCCGCCGCCGAGCAGGATGTCGTCGCGATATTGGCGGAGGATGAGCACCGGCGCCTCGCGCGAAATCCGCTTCGGCGTCCCATAGATGAAGCGGTCCGCTACGATGTCGCCGTAGACGACGATCAGCTTCCCTCTCATCGCTTCGCTGAGCTGGAGCAGGCGGGAGCGGCTGAACATCGCGCGGACTATAAACGACGATGTCGGAACGCGGAACACGGAACGCAGAACAGGGAGCGAAGGAGTTGGTCGAAGGGATCGATTTCTATCGCGAAGGACCGTATTTCGTCTTCACCGAAAAGTACCTGCGCGTCCGGGGCTATTGCTGCGTCTCCGGCTGCCGGCACTGCCCGTACGGTTTTCGGAAGGATCAGCGTGGGGACGTTCGCGTGTCGTCCTGAGCGGGCGGTGGGTGGGCGCGAAGGATCCCCTGCCGACAGAACGCGTCTCGTGTCATTGGAGGAGGTCCTTCGCGCCCTCCCAACCACCCGCTCAGGAAGACACCGGGGCTGCGAGATCCGCTTCGCGCAATTCTCTGCTTTCGTCGCGCGACAGAATGTTCTCGACGTCGATGAGCAGATAGATCTCATCCCCGTGTGGAATCACGGCGACGAGCAATTCGCCGCGCACTCCTCGAATGATCGGTGGCGGCGGGAGTAGCGTGTCCGAGGTGACGTTCACGATGCGGCGCACTTCGTCGACTTTCAATCCCATCACGCCCGCGGACGTGTGCGTGACGAGGATCAGCGGCTCGGTGGCGCGCTCGTATGTTGGATAGAGGCGCTCGCGCAGATCGATGATTGGGATGACTTCGTTGCGCAGGACGATGATTCCTTCGATGAACGCAGGCGCGGTCGGCACGGTGGTCGAGCCGGTGTACGGGATGATCTGCCGTACGGCCATGATGTCGAGCACGAACGTCTCGGCGCCGACGCGGAAGGTGATCAGGCGAAGCTCGGAGGTCCCGTCGGCCATGGGTCACGCCCGCACGCGGAATTTGCGCACTTCCTCTTCGAGACTGCGGATCGCGTCATTCAGCAGCGTGATCGCGTCGTTCATTTCGCCGGCGGACGTGCGATTGCCGTCCGCGATCACGCGCACGCGCTGCATCGTCGAGACGATCTTCTCGCTCTCGGATGACTGATTCGCGGCGACCTGGAAGATCTCGTGGATCATGTCGATCATGCGCTCGGCCGCGGACGAGATCATCGCGGAACCTGACTTCTGCTCGACCATCGCCTGGCGCACGTACTTTGTGACCTCGCGCATCGACTCGACGGCCTTCATGATGTGATCCGAGCCCTGCGCCTGCTGCGTCGTCGCGGAGTTGATCTGCCGCACCATCTCCTGCAGTTGGCCGACCGATCTCGTGACCGCTTCGCTGCCTTTCGCCTGCTCGCGCGTCGCGCCGGCGATCTCTTTCCCCATCCCGGACGCTTTCGCCGCGGACTCGAGAATGTTGTTGAGCGCCTTGCCCGCCTGGTGGGAGAGATCGACGCCGCCTTCGACGATGCGCGAGCCGCTCGACATCGCTTTGAGAGCGTTGCCGACTTCTTCCTGCACGAAGCGGATGAGGTTCGCGATGTCGCGCGTCGAGGACGCGGTCCGCTCGGAGAGCTCGCGAATTTCTGCTGCGACGACCGAGAAGCCTTTGCCGTATTCGCCTGCTTGCGCCGCGAGAATCGCTGCGTTGAGCGCAAGCAGATTCGTCTGCTCGGCGATGTCTTCGATCACGTTGAGAATCTTGCCGATCGCGGCGGAGCGTTCGCCGAGGCGTGTGACGACGGCGTTCGCTTCGAGGACGGACTGGCGGATCTGCTCCATCCCGTCGATCGTCTCGCGCACCGCTTTCATCCCTGATTCGGCAGCGTCGGCGACCGCCAGCGCGAGATCGTAGGAGCGTGCCGCGTTCGATTCGACCTGCGCGATCGACGCCGACATTTCGACCATCGACGAGGACGTATCGGTCACGAAGTTCGTGAGGTAGACGACGTTCTGATCGACCTCGTTGATCGACGAGACCATCTGCGTCGTCGCGGACGACGTCTCTTCAACCGATGAGAAGAGCGTGTCGGTGTGGCGGCTTACCTCTTCCATCGACGCGACCATCTCGAGCATCGACGACGACGTTTCCTCCGACGACGCGGAGAGCGCTTCGACGTTGTCGGTGATTTTGCGAACGCCGCTGTTCAGTTTGTCGACGGAGTCATACGTCTCGTCAATGATCGCGCGCTGCTGATCGACCTGGTCGATGACGGTGCGCGAGCGGCCGCCGACAGTCTCGACGACCGATTTGAGCTTCGTCTGCGACTGCATGAGGCTCTTCACGGTCCGCTCGAGGTTCGCGGTCATCGAGTTGAAGGCCTGGGCCAGCGTTCCGATCTCGTCGGTCGAATCGATGGACGCGCGCTGCGTGAGATCGCCCTTCGCGATCTGCTTCGCAGTGTCGACGAGGTTGAGAATCGGCCGGATGATCGGGAGCGCGACGACATACGCGAGCGCGCCTGCGAGCAGCAGCACGATCAGCGTGATGCCGATGTTCCACGTCCGCAGATCACCGGTCGCTTTCTCCGCCTGCGACTCGTTCATGAGCAGGCGGAAGTAGCCCTTCGGCTTCGCTTCGGGGTTCGCAGCGTCCGCTTTCGATTCGTAGAACGGAACGACGTAGAGATGCAGGTTGGTGCCGACGCGTACGCCGTGCTCGCGCTTCACCGGCCGGTTCGCGATGTCTTTCGGAACGTTCGGCAAACTCCCGGCCAGCACTTTTCCTTCGGCGCCGATGAAATCGGCATAACTGACGGACGGCGTGTTCGCGAGATCGGCGACGATGTTCTTCAAATCGTCGGTGAGCCCGAAAAGAACGTAGTAGCCGGCGGTCGCCTCGACCGACTTAGCGATCGACTCGCCCTGTTCGACGGTCTGCTCGATCATCGCGCGCCGCACGCGCAACTGCGACGTGCCGACGATCAACACTGCAACGACGATCGTCAACGCCGTGAACGCCACCACGAACTTCGTGCGGAGTCCCAAGCCGACGCCTTCGTCGTTCTGTTTTCGCGCGAACATCGAGCCGGCGGGGATGATAACAGCGGTACGGCCGCTTCGCGGGCCTCGCAGTGGGCAGTTCGGCCGCTCCCAGCGGCCTGGCAGTGGGCAGTGGAGCGTCTCGTTTGATCCTCTGCCTACTGCCAACCGCCAACTGCGAGGCGCGCAGCGCCGGACTCCATTGGTATCATCCGCGCCATGCCGTTGATCCGCTGTCCGAAGTGCGGGCAGGCGTATGACGTTCCCGGAGTCATCGCAGTACGCCTGCCGAACTCGATTGCCACGTGCCACTGCGGTGAGTGGCTTTCGGGGAGCAAGGCCGCGGTTCTCGCGCGTCTGTTGAATCCCGATCAGATCAAGGAAGTCGATCTCGCGCCGTATCGCGTCGATGACGAAGCAGCCGCCGCACCCGCGGCGGAGCGCGCAGTCTCGAATCCCGAGGCGCCGACGCGCGCTCGTTCGGTTCGCGTCATCGCTCGCGGCGCGCACGAATCGTTCAACACCGTCTTCACGATTCAGCACCACCCGCTCTGGATCGGACGCAAAGGCTGCCACGTCGAGCTCGCGGAAGCGGAGCTCTCGCTGAAACACTGCTCGATCTTCGTGCGCGGCGACCAGCTCGTCGTCAAAGATCTCGACTCGCACATGGGCAGCTATCTCGACGGCCAGAAAATCGAGGAAGCGATCGTCGGTGACGGCGTGCACGTGCTGCGCGTCGGCTCCGCACTCGTGACGATCGAGCCGACGAATGAAACCGGCGTTCCGGTTGTGGAGCCGATCAGCTTCGCCGATCCGGAGCGCGTCGAAGAAGCGCAGATCGCCGGAACGCTCGAAGCGCGCGCACAGCAGAGCGAGAACGTGGCGAAACGCGCAGTGCTCATCTGCATCGCCGGCGCGTTGAACGGACAGGAGTTCGAGATTCCCGCCGGCGGCTTGGTCGTCGGCCGCGAAGGCCACGTGCGCGTTCCCGACGAATTTCTCTCACGCAAACATTTCGAAGTGCTACGCGACGAAGAAGGCAACGTCCGCGTCCGCGACCTCGGCAGCCGCAACGGCACATTTCTCAACACGATGCCCGCGCGAAATACGAAAGTGCACCCGGGCGACGAGATCACGGCGGGCGTGAATCGCTTCCGCATCGAACACCGATAGAAGCGGCGGGCAGTAGGCCGTGGGCAGTTCGGCGCTACGCGCCTCGCAGAAGGGAACCACCGGATTCGCGCCCTCTGCCTACTGCCAACCGCTCACTGCCAACTGCCCACTCTCCGGCCGTCTTCCAGAATTACACGTTGGCCGAAACCCGTCCGCTCGCCTATACTCCCGGAAATTTTCAAGAGGGCGCCCCATGAACGTCGTCGGCTCCGCGGCTGCCCGGATTCTTTCTCCGCTTTCGGGGCTGCTGCATAAATCCTTGACGGTGGCTGACGGCGAATCCGCCGTAGCTGGAAGCGCGTTCGCGATTCGACTCGCGGTTCCGCGCATCACGATCATCACTGCGGATGGCGCGCCGTTCACCGAAGACGAGCGGAAAGTCATTCACGAGATCTTCGATGTGATTCGTGTCGCGGAAGAAACCGACGCGCGCTATCACGAGCTCGAACAGCGCATGCTCAGCATGCAGCGCGAAAATCTCGATCTCATCGTGCGCAATCGAACGCTGTCCGAGGTCACTTCGCGCGATACGCTGACCGGCTTGTACAACCGCTGGTACGTGATCGAGAAAATCGATTGCGAGATCAATCGCGCGCTGCGCCACGGCTCGCCGGTGTCGCTGCTGATGCTCGACATCGATCACTTCAAGCGCGTGAACGACACCTACGGACACTCCGCCGGCGATCAAGTTCTCCAGTCGGTCGGAAAACTTCTGCGTGAGAGCTGTCGCATCTACGACATCCCCGGCCGCTACGGCGGCGAAGAATTCTGCGTTGTGCTGCCGGAGACGAAAGTCGGCAACACGTCCGTCGTCGCAGAACGCATCCGCCAGCGATTCGAATCGACGGCGCTGTCGGTCCCCGACGGTGAGATCACGGTGACGGCGTCGATCGGAATCGCAGGGATGGAATCGCCCACGGACGACGGGATCCTGAGTCCCGCTGCACTCATCGATCGCGCCGATCGTGCGCTGTACAGCGCGAAACATCGCGGACGCAATCGCGTCGAACTGTGGGATGCCGGTCTCTACGACGCTCGGCCCGAAATCAGCCACTAACGTAACGGTGACTCGCGTCACGGCCGCTTTGCTGCGTGTACCATAGATTGCGCAACCGCAACCGCACCTAACTCGGAGGAAGCCTTTCATGCAAAAACGTGCAGTGATTTTCTTGTCTCTTCTCATCCTCGTCGCCACGACTGGATTCGCCGCTGGCAAGCCGGTCCTCGGCGTCGCGGAGTTCCGCAACGAAACCAGCGCGGGCTGGTGGCGTTCGGAAGTCGGCAGTGATCTCGCGGGCATGCTCACGAACGAGCTCGTCGGAACCGGCAAGTTCAAAGTCGTCGAGCGCTCGAAACTCGGACCCGTGCTCGATGAGCAGAATCTCGCCGAAGCCGGACGCGTCTCGAAGTCCTCAGGCGCGAAGATCGGCAAGCTCACCGGCGCGAAGTACCTCGTGTTCGCAACCGTCACCTCGTTCGAAGAGAACACCAAGGGGACCGGCGGCGGCCTGAGCTTCCGCGGCATCAGCGTCGGCGGAAAGAAAGAAGAGGCGTACATCGCCGTCGACCTTCGCGTCGTCGACACGTCGACGGGCGAGATCGAATACGTCCGCACCGTCGAAGCCCGCTCGACGAGCACCGGGATGGCAGTCGGCGTTTCGCGCGGCGGATTCGGCGGCGCGCTGTCGAACTACAACAACACCCCGACCGGCAAAGCGATCCGCGCCGTCGTCCTCGAAATCACCGACTACCTCGGATGCGCGATGGTCGATCAGGACGATTGCATGCAGGAGTACGCGGCGAAAGATCAGTCGCGCAAAGAAAAGACGAAGAAGTCGATCAAGCTCGACTAAGCAACTCGAAGAAAGCTCAGCAGTGGGAAACGCCAGCCATTCGGCTGGCGTTTTTCTTTTTCAACGCCTAACTTACGCTTGACTTTCGCCTAGTTACCGCCCTACATTGTGTTCGTGAGGGCGAAATGAAGTATTTGACGGAACGACAGCGGGACATTCTCAACTTCATCCGGGAGTTTCAGAAAGAACGCGGCGTGGCACCGACGCACCGCGAAATCTGCGACCGATTCGGGTTCTCGTCGTACGGCACTGTCTACAAGCACCTCTCTCTCCTCGAAAAGAAAGGGCTCATCCGCCGCGACTGGAATCAGAAGCGCGGCGTGGAGCTCGTCGAGAAACCGGCGCCGCCGCAGGAGTCCGCAGTTCGCGAGCTGCCGCTGTTCGGATACATCGCTGCAGGGCGTCCGCTCGACGTCGAAGTCGCCACGGACGAGATGATCGCGGTGCCGCAGCATCTCACCTCGCGCGGCGAGAACTACGTGCTCAAGGTGCGCGGCGACTCGATGATCGACGACGGGATCATGGATGGCGATCTCGTGATCATCGAGAAGAGCCAGCAAGCCGGCAACGGAGCAATGGTCGTCGCCAACGTGAATGGCGACGTGACTCTGAAGCGCTTTTACCTGGAAGGAAGTCGGGTTCGTCTGCAGCCCGCAAATTCGATGATGACTCCCATCTTCGCCGCAGCCCGGGATGTCGCGGTGCAGGGAATCGTCGTCGGCCTGATGCGGCGGTTTTGATTTCAGAAAAGTGAGGAAGCCATGGATCTCGTTCTCAAACTCCGTGAAATCCGTCGTCTCCGCGGATTGAGCCAGAAAGACGTAGCGCGTCTTTCGGGCGTCGGCGAGAAGACGATCAGCTCCTTCGAGACTGGGCAGCGCATCGGCTCGCTCAAGCTCTCGCAGCTCAAGAGACTCCTTTCCGTCTACGGCCTGACCGAAGCCGATTTCTTCGGCGGCCTGGTGGAGCGGCAGATCGCGCCGTGGGAGCTCGACGAAGACGAGTGCGCCGCGGCGAAGCTCGTCGACGATCTGCGCGCACTGCCGAAACCCGCGCAGAAAGCGATGGTCTCCAAGTTCAAGCTCATGCTCGAGGGAGCGAACGAGGTGCACCATCTGCGCGACCAGCGCCGGCCGGCATACGTCCGAGGAAATCCCGACTGGGAAATGATGGCCCCGCGGAATTGAGTGATGTCAGGCGTCAGCGCAGCGTAGCCGCGCGCTGACGCCACATCGCCGCGCCGCGCTGATCGCCGATTGCCTCGACGGTGTGCGCAGCGAAGAGCGCGGCGCGCTTGTTCGGATTCACGCGCACCATCAATTCGAGCAGCCCGTTCGCATCGTCCGGCCGGTTCGTCAACATGTAGACGAGATAGAGGCTCGCGTAGGCCTGCCGATTGTGCGGAAAGTGCTCGATCTCGCGCCGCAACGCGTCGATCGCCTCGGGATAGCGAGCCATGCGCGCCAGCGCATCGCCGCGCACGAAATCGAGCGACTCGATGTTGCCGAGCTTTCGCTGCTCCGCCTCCGCCGCAACTTCCTCTGTGATTACGTACGCTTCCTTCGCGCGATCCTGTTGCGCGTAGACCTGCGCGAGCAGCACCCGCGCAGTCACCTGCGAGAACTTATCCCCCTCGGCGATGTGTGCTTCGCGCTCGGCTTCCGCGAAATGTTTTCGCGCCAGCTGAATGCGCGCGAGCAGCACGTGCGATCCGCCGAAGTTCGTTTTCTCGCCGAGCTTCGCGTGTTTCTCCGCTTCGTCGAAGCGCTCCATGCGTAGCAGCACGGAGCCGAGCAGCAAACCAAATTCGCCGGCGAGCTCCGGAGTCTTTTCGATCGCTTGGCGATACGCCGCGGCGGCGTCCTCGTAACGTCCGGTCATCTCGAGCGACATGCCGAGCTGGTTCCACGCGTCGGC
>DATKFO010000815.1:0-2261 GCA_035544355.1 Thermoanaerobaculia bacterium | reverse complement strand
GCTGATCGAGAAGCCGATCGAAGTGGAAGGGTAATTTTCCTGGGGGCCGCCTGAGAGGCGGCCCTACGTGATCAACGAGACAAGTACGGCGATCAGCAGCACGACCGCGACTGCAACCGAAACGTAGAACGCCTGCTCGGTTTGGCGGTGCATGTTCACCGGCTCGATGCGCTCGTTGAGCAGGTACTGCAGGTACTCGATGCGCGGGCGGATCGTGCCGACTTTTTCGTCGAGCTGCGGGTAGAGCACCTGATTGATCTCGGGCACGATCACGACCGGGATGAACGTCGCGCCGCCGCTGCGCGTGATGTATTGATCGAGCATTTCGTTGTGCGGCTGATCGCCCATCGACACGAGGCAGTGATACACGGTCGTCGACTGCATCACCGACAGCGCTTTGTCCGTCACGTCTTTCGCTTTGTACGTGTTGACGACGGCGTCCGAGGTCTGGCGCAGCACGCGTTCATTCAATTCCTGTGTGCGCGTGAAGATGAACACCGTCTCGCCGGTGGCGATGAGGATTTTCTCGGAGCGGCGGAAGATGATCTCGCCGTACTCCTCCCAATCGGCCATGGTCTGGTCGGTGGTGAATCCCTCTTCGCGCAGCTTGTCCATCAAGCGCCGCACGGCGTCGCGGCCCAGGGGCGACTCGATCGGCGCTTCAGCTCTGAGCTCTTGCATATTTGTTGACGAGGCGAACGAGGTCATCGAATTCAAAGGGCTTGCCCATGTAGTCGTCGGCGCCGCATTGCTTCGCCTTGTCGGCGATGTCTCGATCGCCGGAGACGATGATGTACGGGATGTCGCGCGTCTCGGCGGCGGACTTGAGCGCGCTGCAAAGCGCCTCGCCGCCGATGCCGCGGATCGTGAGGTCGGCGAAGATCATCGAAGGACGCGATTCCTTCGCGCGCAGGAGCGCGGCGTTGCCGTCGGCGAGGATCTGCGACTCGTGACCGTTGCGCTGCAACACCAGCGAGATCAATCGCGCGACCTGCGGATCATCTTCGACGACGAGAATCACGGCACACTCCTCAGAAATCGAAACGCACGTGCACTTCGCGCCGGAGATGTCCGAGGGCTGCTCCGGCGAGCGCTCCGATTGCGTTCGAGAGCACGTCGCCGAACGCGGTGACGCGCGTCGGAAGGAACTCCTGCCACACGATCATGATGATCGAAAACAGGATACCCGCGCCGATGGTCAGGCCATACGTACGCGCACGCGGACGCGAAACCGTGTCGATCACGATGAAGAGGAGAAATCCCCACGGCACGAAGAGCAGCACGTTCGCGATCACCGGCATGAAGATCGCGAGCAGCGCATCGCGCGACGGCGATTGTCCGCCGCCGAAGAGACGCACGAACAGATCGCGAATCGGATGCGCTTCGCCCGCGTACGCCTTGCCGGAGAGGAACCAGAGCAGCGCGACCATCGCGATGCTGACGATGAGCAGCAACAAAAGTGTGACGCGCTTCGGCACTCGAACGACGCGCACCTGCCGCTTCCCCATGGACGCGCATTATCGCTCTCACGCTCCGAGCCGATTGCCAGAACCAGACCAGTTCGCGATTGCTACAATTCAATAACTTGTCCACGTCCTCCCCCGCCCTCCGGTTTGCTCGTTACCGCGACATCGCCGCCGACGTGGCCGAACGCCTGGTAGCGTCGCGCGGAGAGGATTCGCTCTCGTGGCCGGTCGATGTGCTCGTGCCGTCGCGCGGCGTGGCAGATGCGATCGCGGACGCGCTGCTCGAGCGCGTGCCAAATGGTGTCGCAGGCGTTCGGATTCAAACGCTCGAAACGCTCGCGCGTCGTTTGTTGAATGACGCGGGCGAGTATCCGCATGTCGCGAGTGATGCGGAACGGCGTCTCGCGATGCGCACCGCAGTGCGCACGATCGAGCATCCGATGATGGAGAGCCGCGGCGTCGCGACGATGCTCGAGCGCTCGTATCGCGACGTGCGTGACGGCGGACTCACGCTCGCGGAGCTGCGCGTCGATCGGCGGTTATGCAATCCGGAGCGCACGCGATTGCTGCTGCGCGTGTGGAACGAGTACGAACGCCTGATCGCGCAGCTCGGCGCGCTCGATCCCGCGGAGTTGCTCACTCGCGCCGCTCGTCACGCGAGCGCTGCGCGCGAGCAATGGCTCGCAGGGTTTTATGACATGACCGGCGTGCAGTTGCGGTTCGTCGATGCGCTGCGCGAAGCGGGGAAGCTCCGCGCGATTTGGATTCCGACGACGGAGCCGTTTGCGCATCCGT
>DATKFO010000814.1:0-2626 GCA_035544355.1 Thermoanaerobaculia bacterium | reverse complement strand
TGACACCGGAGGGGATCCTTCGCACCCTCCCACCGCCCGCTCAGGACGACACCGGGGATCTACCGAATCGCCTCCGCGCGAAGGGTCGCGACGACGATGTGGATGTCATCGTACGAAACCGCTTCGCCGGCGATTTCTTTGATGGGCTTCAGTCGCTCGATGCCGGCCTGCTCCGCGGCGCGCCGGATCGTGTCCTCGATCTCTTCGGACATCCACACGCGCAGCGACGACGGCCGGTAACGCCCGTCTTCGATCAGCTCGCACAGATCGCCGATGACCGTGGAGCGCGCGCGGCCCGTTTGTGCCATCACCTCTTCGATCGGCTTGTCCTGCTGCAGAAGACGAATCGACTCCGCCTTTGCAGGCGTCGTCCGTGATGTGCGCGGGCGCTCGCGCATTCGTACAGGGAGCGCTTTCGCATCGCGATCGAGACCGCGCAAGTTGCATTGAGCATCGATGACATGCATTAGCTCTTGTCCGTGCTCGCGGAGCCGGACCTCTCCGATTCCGGAGATCATACCGAGCCGTTCCGTCGAGGATGGACGCACTGCAGCGATGTCGCGCAGCGTGCGGTCGCCGAGGATCACGAAGGCTGCGACGCTGCGTGATGCGGCTGCGTCGCGGCGCCACGCGCGTAACGCTTCGAACAACTCGTGATCGACGCCGGTCCACTCATCGGCGCCATCGCGAACGATCGCGCCGCTCGTCCTCACCAGCCGCACCTCGGCCGCGCCGCGCAGGATCGGTCGCGCCGCGGGTCCGAGGCGAAGGATGGGGCGTGGCTGTCCTTCCTGCACGAGTGCTCCACTGGCGACGAGTTGCGCAATCCAGCCACGCAGCTCGTCCCGGCCGTGCTCCGCCAGCAACCCAAAGGTCGACAACGTTTCGTGCTGCCATCCGAGAATGCGCGTCGAGCGTTCGCCGCGCAGCACACTCGCGACGTGACCGGCTCCGAACGACTCGCGGACGCGCACGACGCAGGAGAGGATCTTCTGTGCGATCGTCGTCGCATCGGCGATCGTTTCGAGCTCGCCGAGACAGAGATCGCATGCATCGCACGTGTCGAGGCTCCAACTGCCGCCGAAATGCTCGACGAGCGCGCGATGGCGACAGACGCCGGACATGCAGAAGCGGTTCATCGCCTCGAGCTGGCCCAGGACCACGGTGCGCTGCTGATCGTCGGAGACGCCCTGTTCGAGAATGCGCGCCCACGTCATCGCGTCGCTCGCGTCGTGCAGCAGCACACACTCCGACGCAAGCCCGTCGCGTCCCGCGCGGCCCGCCTCCTGTTGATAGTGCTCGATCGACTTCGGCATCCCAGCGTGAACGACGAAGCGCACGTTCGAACGATCGATGCCCATCCCGAACGCGACGGTGGCGACGACGATATCGACGCGCTCGGATGCGAACGCTTCCTGCGCCTCGCGCCGCTCGTCTGCGTTCATGCCGGCGTGATAGCCCGTCACGCGAAATCCGCGCGACGACAATGCCGAGGCGATGACGTCCACATCCTTGCGGCGGATGCAGTACACGATGCCCGCCTCTCCGGGATGGCGGCGGATGACGTCTTCGATCTGCCCGAGCTCATCGTTGCGCGGCACGACGCGGTAGCGCAGGTTCGGTCGATCGAGATCGCCGACGAGCACGAGCGGTTCGCGCAACCGCAGCTCGGCGCAGATGTCGTCGCGCACCTGTTGCGTCGCGGTGGCCGTGAACGCGTGCAACGACGCATCGGGAAAAACGTCGCGGAGCTCGCGAAGCTGGCGATACTCGGGACGAAAGTCGTGGCCCCAATGACTGATGCAGTGCGCCTCGTCGATGGCGAACGCACACACACGCGCCCGTCGAAGCAAAGCGCGAAGCGACGTGGTGGCCAGCCGCTCGGGCGAGACGAAGAGCAGCCGCAGCGACCCGTCGACCGCGCGACGCTCGATCGCGCGTTGCTCGCTGAGCGCCGTCATGCTGTTCAGCGCAGCCGCGGCAACGCCGCCGGACACGAGCGCGTCCACCTGATCCTTCATCAAAGCGATCAGCGGCGAAACGACGACCGTGAGTCCGTCGAGCAACAACGCCGGCGCCTGAAAACAAAGCGACTTCCCGCCACCCGTCGGAACGACTAGTAACGAATCGCGCCGCGCCAGCACAGCGTCGATGGCTTGCCGCTGCAAAGGACGCAGCGATGAAAATCCCCACGTGCGCTCGACGACCTCGAGCACGGGATCGGCAATTTCAGCGATCGAGCTCATACACCGATCGTACCTCGGCAGAAAAAATCACCACCCCGCGTAGAAACGATGCCGATGCGGCTCAGGGCTCGATGGAATCGAAGGGCCGATCGAGCACGAGAATCCACGTGGCGTAGCCGCGCTCATTCGGAAACCGATCGGCTTCGAAGAGCGAAGGGTCGCGGCGGAACAGCGGCCCGTCTCCTCGGCGATCCGCGCGAACGTCAATTGCTGCGATGCGGCGACGGCGCGAAACATGCGGTTCACACTGTGCGTCCGCCATGAAGCGACCGGCCGGAGCAACCGCGGAACGCGAGGCGGCGATCCCATGTCGGGCGATCCGGTGATGACGATGGCCACGCGCTCGTTCGCGCCTCGGAGCCGCCGCACGATCTCGAGCA
>DATKFO010000813.1:0-7109 GCA_035544355.1 Thermoanaerobaculia bacterium | reverse complement strand
CTTCACGTTCAAAGAAGCGCTGCCGGTGTTCAACTCACACGACCTGCACAGCTTCTTTTTCGAGCGCCAGCCCGAGGACATGCTCGAGATGCAGTTCGTCTGGCAGCCGGTGAGCGACAACCCGAAGATGTCGTTCATCCCGCTGATCCTCGGCACTCTGAAAGCGACGTTCGTCGGGATGTTGTTCGCGTGTCCGATCGGCGTCGCGGCTGCGCTGTTCTCGTCGGAGTTCGCGCCGCCGAAATTGCGCGAGCTGATCAAGCCGGTCATCGAACTGCTCGCCGGCATCCCGTCCGTCGTCCTCGGATTCTTCGCGCTGCTCGTGCTCGCGACGTGGCTGCAGGACGTTTTCCATTTCACGTATCGATTGAATGCGTGGAACGCGGGGCTCGCGCTCGGCATCGCGCTGCTGCCCGTCGTCTTCACGATCAGTGAAGACGGACTCGCATCCGTGCCGCGCACGTACCGCGAAGCCTCGCTCGCGCTCGGCGCGTCGCGATTCGCCACCGCGTGGCGCGTCGTGCTGCCCGCCGCGATGCCTGCCGTCTTCGCATCGTTCGTGCTCGCGTTCGGACGTGCGATCGGCGAGACGATGATCCTGCTGATGGCCGGCGGCAACGCCGCGATCACCTCATTCAACCTCGGCGATCCGCTGCGTACGCTCTCCGCGACGATCGCGGCGGAGCTCGGCGAAGTCGTGTTCGGCGATCCGCATTACTCCGCGCTCTTCATGATGGGCACGCTGCTCTTCGTGATCACGTTCATCAGCAACAGCACGGGCCAGTGGGTCATCGGCCGCATGCAGAAGCGGATGCAGGGAAGCGCGACATGAAGACGACGGAGCGCATCTACGTCGGCCTGCTCGCCGCGAGCATCATTTTGATTCTCGCGATCCTCCTCGTGATCCTTGGCGACGTCACGATCCACGGCGCATCGCATGTTACGTGGACGTTCATCACCGAGTCGCCGAGAGAAGGATTGTCCGCGGGTGGGATTTGGCCCGCGATCTTCGGGACGACGTTGTTGGTGTTGTTGATGACGATTGCTGCGGTGCCGCTCGGAGTCGCGACCGCGGTTTATCTGCACGAATACACGCCGGCAGAAACACCGTCGCAGGCGTGGAAGCGCTATCGCAAAGAGCACTCGCTGAAAATGCTGCGGACGTTCTTCCTCGCGGTGCTCGCGAAGATCACGCGCGCGGCGGTCGCGAATCTCGCTGGCGTGCCGTCGATCGTGTTCGGACTCTTCGGCCTCGGATTCTTCATCCAGTTCGTCGGCCGCGCGATGGATCGCACACTGCACGAGCCGGGAGAGATCGTTTGGGCGCAGGGCAATTTGCTTTGGGCCGCGCTCACGCTCGCGCTGCTCACGCTGCCGACCGTGATCGTCGCGACGGAAGAAGCGCTGCGCACCGTGCCGCCCGATTTGCGTGCGGCATCAATCGCGCTCGGCGCGACACGATGGGAGACGATCCGCCGCATCGTGCTTCCGAGCGCGCTCCCGGGCATCCTCACCGGCGCGATCCTCGGCATCTCGCGCGGCGCGGGCGAAGTCGCGCCGATTCTCTTCACCGGCGCGGCGTATTACCTGCCGTATCTGCCGAACTCACTGCACAGCCAGTTCATGCATCTCGGCTATCACGTGCTGATTCTCTCGACGCAGAGCCCCGACGTCGAAGCGACGAAGCCGGTGCTCTACGGAACCGTGTTCGTGCTGCTCGTCCTCACGTTTCTGCTGAATCTCGCCGGAGTGCTGATTCGCGCGCGCACGCGTTCGCGCCTTCGCTCCGGAGGCGGTTAGTTCATGACGATGACTACAATCGAGCCCCACACGATGTCCGCAACCGCGCAGACGCAGCCGCAATCGAAGACGAAGATCGAAGTCCACGACTTCCACTTCTACTACGGCGAAGCGCACGTTTTGCACGACATCCAGATGGACATTCCGGAAAAACGGGTGACGGCATTCATCGGCCCGTCGGGCTGCGGCAAGTCGACGTTCCTCCGCTCGATCAACCGGATGAACGACATCATCCCGGGTGCGCGCGTCGAAGGACGCGTGACGATGGACGGCAACGATCTCTACGCGAAGCATGTCGACGTCGTGTCGCTGCGCCGCCGCGTCGGCATGGTGTTCCAGAAATCCAACCCGTTCCCGAAGTCGATCTACGAGAACGTCGCGTACGGATTGCGCATCGGCGGGATGAAAGACCGCCGCACGCTCGATCAACTCGTCGAGCAGTCGCTGCGCCGCGCCGCGTTGTGGGAAGAAGTGAAAGACCGGCTCGGAACGAGCGCACTCGCACTCTCTGGCGGCCAGCAGCAGCGCCTCTGCATTGCGCGCGCACTCGCGGTCGATCCCGAAGTGCTGCTCATGGACGAGCCGGCGTCGGCGCTCGATCCGATCGCGACGCAGAAAATCGAAGAGCTCGTGTACGAGCTGAAAACCAACTACACGATCGTCATCGTCACGCACAACATGCAGCAGGCGGCGCGCGTCTCCGACCGCACCGCATTCTTCATGCTCGGCAAGCTCGTCGAGTACGACGAGACCAACACGATCTTCATGACGCCGAAACAGAAACTGACCGAGGATTACATTACGGGAAGGTTTGGATAGGAGCTGTGGGCAGTGAGCAGTGGGCAGCAGGCAGAGGGGTCTTCTGCGAACTGCTCACTGCCAACTGCCGACTGATCAGCGAATGCGCCATTTCGACAGAGACATCGACCATCTCAAAGAGCTCCTGCTGCGGATGGGAGCGATGGTGGAGGACTCGATCAACGAGTCGATCCGCGCGCTCCTCGAGCGCGATACCGCGGTTGCCGAGCGTGTGCTCGCGGCGGACAACGACGTCGATCACATGGAGCTCGAGATCGATCAGCACACGGTCGAGTTGCTCGCGAAGATGCAGCCGGCCGCGATCGATCTCCGCTTCGTCACGACGACGATGAAGATCACGCCGGAGCTCGAGCGCATCGCCGATCTCGCGGTCGACGTTTGCGAGCGCGCGATCGAGTTGAATCGCGAGCCGCCGCTCAAGCCGCTGGTTGACATCCCGCGGCTCGCGCGCATGGCGCAGGACATGGTGCGGCAGGCATTGGATGCCTTTGTGCGCCGCGATGCCGTGCTCGCACGCGAGGTCATCGCGCGCGACGACGAAGTCGACCTGCTCACCGAAAATTCGTTTCGCGAGCTGCTGACCTATATGCTCGAAGACTCACGCAACATCTCACGCGCAATCCGCCTGACGTTCATCGGCAAGTATTTCGAACGGATGGCCGACGCGGCCACGAACATCTGCGAAATGGTGGTTTATCTCGTTGAAGGAAAAGTCATCAAACACAGCAGCGAGCAGGCCTAACGCGCGCGTCGCGGTCATCGAAGACGACGCCGATCTCGCGTTCACGACGCGGCTCAATCTCGAGCGCGAGGGCTACGCCGTCACGACGTACGACAACGGCCACGAGGGACTCGTCGGCGTGCAGCACGGCGGCTTCGACTTCCTCATCCTCGATCTGAATCTGCCCGATCTCGACGGCTTCACGATCTGCCGCGAGCTGCGCCGCAACGTCTCGACGGCGAAGCTGCCGATCCTGATGCTGACCGCGCGCTCGTCGGAGCAGGATCGCATCATGGGCCTCGAGCTCGGCGCGGACGATTACCTCGTCAAGCCGTTCAGCGTGCGCGAGCTGCTCGCGCGCGTCGCCGCGATTCTGCGCCGCGCGCGCGGCACGGACGACGAGGCGATGGTGTACGACGACGGTCACCTGCGCATCGACGGCCGGACGCTGCGCGTCTATGTCGACGGCGAAGAAGTGAAGCTCGCGAAGAAAGAGCTCGAGCTGCTCTGGATGCTCGTGCGCAATCGCCCCGCGGTCGTTTCGCGCGACCGCATCCTGGCCGAGGTTTGGCAGGTTGCGGATGATGTGGAGACGCGGACCGTCGATGCGCACATTCGCAATCTGCGAAAGAAGATCGGGAAGGATCGGATACGGACCGTCATTGGTTACGGCTATCGTTTTGAACCATAGTCTAGGAGTGCGGCGGCAAAACCGCCGCTTTCCAATTCGGATCGAAGAGCGGTGGCTGCCGCCACTGCACTCCTAAACATGCATCCGCTCCGCGTTCTCCTCCTCGCCTCGCTCGTCATCGCGCTCGCGATAGCGGTGAGCTTCGGATCGCTGCTCGTGCAAAAGGGCGAGCCGCGCGCGGTCGCGTACGTTCTCGGAACGTTCGTCTTCATCGCGTTTCTCATTCCATGGCTCGGCGTGTCGATGTGGGCGGTGCGGCGCGCGTCCGATCTCGATCGATTGACTGAGCGCACGCAGGGCATCGTCAAAGGAAACGAGAGCTCGATCACGGATCGCCGGTATCACGGCGAGCTCGATGAGCTTGCACGCGCGATCGACGAAGTTCGCGCGGGACTCGTGCGGCAACGCGTTTCGTTCGCCGAATATCGCGCGGTGATGGACCAGATCGTCGCGTCGCTCGGCGAAGGACTCGTCGCCGTCAGCGATCAGCGCCGCGTCGTCTTCGCGAACGAGCGCGCGATCGAAATCCTCGGCGCCGGCCGCGAAGTCGCGGGCAAATCGATTCTCGAAGTCATTCGCAAGAGCTCCGTCGTCTCCGCGTTCGATCGCGCGTTGCACGGACACGCGTCGACGGATCGCGTCGCACTCGTCGGTGAAGGCGAAGAGCGTCACGTCGAAGTGCGCGTGTTTCCCGTCGCGCCGTCGACCGACATCGCGGCGGTCGCGCTCTTCATCGACATCACACAGATCGAGCGCTTGCAGCGCATCCGCAAAGACTTTCTCGACGACTTCTCGCACGAAGTGCGGACACCGCTCGCGGGACTGCGATCCGCGGTCGAAACGTACGAAGGCGGCGAGCTCGATGCGCAACAGGAAGAGCAGCTGCGTCACGTCATGCTGCGGCAGCTCTCGCGCATCGAGCGGCTCGTGAAAGATCTCTCCGAGCTCAACCGAATCGAGTCAGGCGAGCTCGTGCTCGAACGCCAGCCCGTCGATCTACGCGAAGCGCTTCGCGAGCTATGCGATGACTTCCGCGAGCGGCTCTCCGGCACGCCGGTGAAGCTCACGCTGCGCGGCGACGAAGCGATTGCCTCCGCCGATCCCGCGCGCATCGAACAGATCTTCACGAACCTGCTCGACAACGCGTGGAAACACGGCGGCGCGCGCGGCGAGATTCTCGTCGAGACCGCGCGCTTCGAAGACGAGGCGATCGTGCGCGTGTCCGACCAGGGTGAGGGCATTCCTCCGAACGAGGTCGAGCGCATCTTCAATCGTTTCTATCGTGTAGACCGCAGCCGCTCGCAGAACGTCCCCGGCGTCGGCCTCGGCCTCGCGATCACGAAACATCTCGTCCTGCTGCACGGCGGATCGATTCGCGCGTACAACCGGCCGCCGCGCGGCGCCACGTTCGAAGTACGACTTCCGGCGGCCTGACATAGAATCGCGCCGCCTTTCAGGGAGAACCAGCGAGTGGCGAAATTCCGGCTCATTCCCCGTGAAGAGAAGTTCTACGCAGACTTCATCGCAATGGCGGACCAGATCCGCGCCGGTGCGCGTCTGCTCGAAGAGATCCTCGCGACCGATCCGCCGCAGTCGCATCGGGCGACCGAGGTGAAGGAAGTCGAGCATAAGTGCGACTTCCTGACGCACGAGATCATTCAGCGCCTCAACAAAACGTTCGTGACGCCGATCGATCGCGAGGACATCCACTACCTCGCGCGCACGCTCGATGACGTGATGGACGCGATCGACAGCGCGGCCGCCTTGCTGCCGCTCTATCGCATCGAGAAAGTTCGCGGTGGTGCGCGCGAGCTCACTCGCGTGATCGTCGAGCAGGCCGATGTCATTCGCCGCGCGCTCGAAGCGCTCGAACGCCGTGTCGGTGTGCTCGAGCACGCCGTCGAGATCAACCGCCTCGAGAACGAAGCGGATCGCATTCACGCGCAGGCCGTCGGCGATCTGTTCGATCAGGAGCGCGATCCGATCGTGGTCATGAAGTGGAAGGAGATCCTCGACTTTCTCGAGTTCGCGACGGATGCAGCGGAAGACGTCGCGAATCTGCTCGAGAACGTCGTGGTCAAGCACGGCTGATGCTGCTCGTCGTCGTCGGCATCATCGCGGTCGCGCTGGTCTTCGACTACATCAACGGATTCCACGACGCCGCGAACTCGATCGCGACCGTCGTCTCCACGCGCGTGCTCTCGCCGGGACAAGCCGTCGTCTGGGCCGCGTTCTTCAACTTCGTCGCGGCGTTCACGTTCGGAACCGCGGTTGCGAAAACGATCGGCAAGGGGATGATCGACCTCTCTGCGGTGACGTTCGGCGTGATCTTCGCTGGACTGATGGGCGCGATCATCTGGGACTTGATCACGTGGTACTACGGATTGCCGACGAGCTCTTCGCACGCGCTCATCGGCGGATACGCCGGCGCTGCAGTCGCGAATGCTGGTCTCGCCGCGATCATCCCGTCGGGCTGGACGAAAACGCTGATCTACATCGTGCTCGCGCCGATGATCGGACTCGTGCTCGCGCTGCTGCTCACGATCGCGATTTTCTGGATTTTTCAGCGCGTCACGCCGGTGCGCGTCGATCGTCTCTTCCGCAAACTGCAGCTCGTCTCCGCCGCACTCTACAGCCTCGGGCACGGCACGAATGACGCGCAGAAAACGATGGGCATCATCGCGGGCGTGATGGTGACCGCGGGCTATTTCAAGACGTTCTACATCCCGATCTGGATCGTGCTCTCCGCGCACGCCGCGATCGCCCTTGGCACGCTCAGCGGAGGCTGGCGCATCATCCACACGATGGGCTCGAAGATCACACGATTGCAGCCGGTCGGCGGCTTTGCCGCGGAGACGGCCGGCGCGATCACGCTATTCATCGCCAGCTCGCTCGGCGTCCCGGTCAGCACGACCCACACGATCACGGGTGCAATCGTCGGCGTCGGCGCGACGCGAAGGTTGTCGGCGGTGCGGTGGGGCATCGCGGGACGCATCGTGTGGGCGTGGGTCCTGACGATTCCGATGTCGGCGCTGATCGGCGCGGTTACGTTCTGGATCGTGCGCGCACTCGGTGGTC
>DATKFO010000812.1:0-6761 GCA_035544355.1 Thermoanaerobaculia bacterium | reverse complement strand
CGCCGTAGTCCTTGCGCGTGAATCCGAGCGGGATGCCGCCGGTGGAGACGACTTCTTTCGTGTTCGCCTGCAGCGAGTCGCTGTCGTAGTAACCGAACACATCGCCGCTGAGCTCATAGCCGCCCGATTTCGTGATGACGTTGATGATGCCGCCGGTCGAGCGTCCGAGCTCCGCTTCGTAGCCGCCGGTCTTCACGTCGACTTCCTGGATGAACTCGAAGTTGAGCTCTTTGCCCTGGAAGCCGTACTCCATGTTCGTGGTGTTCACGCCGTCGACGAAGAACGCGTTCTCCGCGCCCGACGAGCCGTAAACGCTGATCGACGACTGTCCCGGATTCGATGGATTCGCATCGCTCGAAACACCGGGAACAACTTGCACGATCGACGAGTAGTTGCGTCCCGTCGGCAGCGTGTCGATCGCGCGCGCGTCGAGGTTCGTGCCGACGCCGCTCGCGTTCGTGTCGAGCACCGGCGCCGCGGCCGAGACCGTGATCTGCTCGCTGATCGCCGGGTTCAGCGTCAACGTGATTTCGGTGGTTCTGCCGAGGCTGATCGTGACCGGGCTGCTCACCGGCGCGAAGCCTTCGAGTTGCGCCTTGATGGTGTAGCCGCCCGGCGTCTCGTTGAGAAAACGGAATCGCCCCTCTGCGTCGGTGACCTGCACCTGCGGCGCACCCGGTCCGGTGAGCGTCACGGTGACGCCGGGAAGTGCATTTCCCTGGTTGTCGACGGCGGTGCCGTAGAGGTTGCCGCTCGTGAGCTGTGCGCCCGCCGATGCGGCGATGAGAATGAGAACGAGGAACATTCGGAGCCGAGTCATTCCGAGCCTCCCATTATTTGGGGTTACTGATTTGGGTTACTGATTTCCGGAAAGCATATCGCGGACGCATCCCTCGGCCGCAGTGATCGACAGCGAGCGCAAATCCGATTCGCGCCGCATCGCGCGAAAATCATCGAGCGCACCGCGGCAATCACCGCCTTCGAGCCGGTAGCGTCCGCGATAGATCCGGAGCGAGTCGTCGTCGCGGATTTCGATCGCGCGCGTGAGCAGCGCGAGGTCGCCGCCGCGTTCGCGCGCACGCTCGACGATGTGCTGCGGCGCCTCGGGGTGCCCTGCTTTCCACGCGGCAAGCAGCAGTACGTCGTCTTGCACGAGCTCACTCAGATTCAGCAGCGCACTCGCGTACGCAGGATCGATCGCGATTGCTGCGCGAAATGCTTTCTCGGCTTCCGCGTTGCGTCCCGCTGCGCGCAGAATCAATCCTTCGTTGTTGAACGACGCCGGCGTGCGCGTCGAGGTGATGTTCGTCGGCGTGCCGCCATCGATGTAGCCGAGCGCTTTGAGCTTTGAGACCGCTTCGTCGGAAGCTTTCACTTCGCCGCTCGCGCGTCGAAAGATGCGCCGATAGTTGAACGTCTCGCGCTGCTTCGTCGCGCCGATCGCGGGCGCTAGTCCTTCCCCGCGCGGCATGTCGAGCATCTCCAGCAGCGTCGCGCAAATCTGATCGACGCGTGCGGGCGTGTCGGTCACCGCGTTGCGCGGCCAGCGCACGAAGATCCCTTCGTCGCGATGCCACTTCCCCGCGGTCGCGACCGCAACGCTCGATGCTTCGTGATGTCCGCCCCAGTCGAAGCCGTGATCGGACGCGATCACGAGCTCCGCATCGAGATCGCTCGCGAGCTCGCGGAATTCGCCGAGGATCGCGTCGATGCGGCGGAAGTAGTCGCGCGATTTTTCGACGTCGCCCGAAGTGAGGTGTCCGATCTCGTCGGTCCCTTGAAAATAGACGATCGCGAGATCGGGCTTGTTCGCGCGAATCCATTCGAGCGAGCGCGCGCGAATGAATTCGGTCGCGGCATTCACATCACGCGGCACGTCGCGATCGGTGACGATCACGCCGTCTTCCGCCGGCGCCGTCGCCCACAAGCCGAACACGCCGGCGCGCTTCTTCTTCGACGCCGCCATGTTCCAGATCGCGGGCCGCGCGCGCTCATCGCTCGTGATCGGCTCGCGCTCGTGCGTGCGCGGATTGAAGCGCGTGAAATCGAGGATGCGATGCTCGAGCGGCGAGACTCCGGTCATCATCGACGTCCAGACGAGCGGCGAGAGCGGCGGTTGTTGCGTGAGGAGCACGCGCCGTTCCGACTTCGAAAGAATCGACGCGAGCTGCGGCATCGTGCCGTCGGCGGTGAAGCGATCGATCAGGCGCCAGTCGGCGCCGTCGAGGCCGACGAAGATCACGCGATGTGCGCCGCGCTCGCGACACGCGAGCGCGAGAACCATCAGCGCGACGATGAGAATCCGTTTCACTTCCAGTGCATGTCGAAGACGCAGGCCGCATCGCCGTAGCACTGGCACGTCGTCTCGACGATGCCCGGCGAGATGCCGCCGTGCGATTCGATGCAGCCGTAGTAGTACCCGAGGCCGCTCATGCAGAAGCTCGGACTGAGGCAGGTGTCGCTCGTGTGGATCATCTTCCCCGACGATTCGCCGGTCTGCTCGTAATGCACTTTCCCGAAGTCCTGAAACTGCGAGTGAATGAGCGCGGAGTTGCGGAAGAACTCGTGATTCGCCTTGCGATCGAGCAGGCGATACGTCGTCGAGAGGTTGATCGTCGCCGAATAGCGGCCGAGGTCGCGGAGCATGTCGACGCCGCCGTGGAACGTCTCGGTGATCGCGCGATCGAGCTCGATCAGCCACGCGAACGGAAACCAAGTCGTCGCGAGGATCGTGCCGCCGAGCTGCTTCGCAGCATCGGGTGAAAGCCGCGCGATGACGCGCGGCACTGCATCCGGATGATGATCGCGCACCCACTGCAGGTGCGAGCGGAAGATGCCGCCTTTGAGGCGCCCGCCCTCGAGGTGCTCCTTCGGCTGTCCGGTTCGGGTCATGTCAGAGCTTGAGGATCAACTTCGTCATGTCGTGCTGATTGCCGTCGGGATCGGTGCCGTAGCCCGGCTGTACGATCGACTGAAATCCGAGTCCTTCGAGCGTCGTCACCGCGTCCGCTTCGAGATCGGAGATGAGCATGCCCGAAAGATGCCGAAGGCCACGGTCGCGCGCGGTCTCGATGAGCTGATTCACGAGCAACGTGCCGAGTCCGACACCGCGAAATTCGGGATCGAGCATCCAGCGGATGCGTCCGACGAGACGAAGCGGACCGCCGTCGCGCCGGTGCAGCGTCGCGTCGGCGACGATGCGTCCGCCGTCGATCGCGAGCAGCGGGAAGACTTTCGCGTAGTCGATGTTGCGGCCCCACGACTCGATGACGGCGCGGCTCTCGACGTGGTCCCACGCGAAGCGGCGGTACTCGATGGGCATGCGATGGAAGAAGTCGTAGAGCGCGTCGGTGTCTTTTTCTTCGAAGGGACGAACGAGCACGCGGCGGCCGTCGCGAAGCGCGGCCTGCTGCGGGTAACGATGAGGCACTGAAAACCTCCGCTGATGAAAGTGGCGCGAGGATATCACCGCTTTTTCCGAAGAAATTCGATGAAAAAAAGCATTGCGTCCGCGGCGCTTCGCCGCTACATTGCCCCGACTTTGTTGAAAAAACGAAAGGAGTCACACAGAAAAATGGCAGCTGGTCCAATGACGAAATCGCAAGTGCTCGCGCACCTTGCGGAGTCCACCGAAGTTTCGAAGAAGACGGCGGCGCAGTTCCTCGAGGCGCTCACCGATCTCGCGTACCGCGAAGCGAAGAAGGGCTTCACGATCCCCGGCCTCGGCAAGATCGTGCTCGTGAATCGCAAAGCGCGTATCGGCCGCAACCCGGCCACCGGCGCATCGATCAAGATTCCGGCGAAGAAGGTCGTGAAATTCCGCATCGCGAAAGCGTGCAAAGACGCGATTCTCGGCGCGAAGAAGTAATCGCCGTAACTTCGCTGTGGGAAAGGCGGGCGCTGCCCGCCTTTTTTGTTTTCAGCTTCCCTCGGATTGACCCTGTTCCGAATGCAATGGGCAACATATTGCACATTTATACCAACGTGGGTGTATACTGCCCTCGATTAGGAACCTTTACGAGTCAATCATGACGGAATTCGACAGCATTCGCGCGACGGCAACCGCGCTACGTGACCTCGCGTGGCGAGTAAAAGAGTCTGCGTTCTTCGAGGGCGGGACCGTGGATGTGGCGGCCGAGCGGGCGTGGTCGCGCGGCGCACTGATCGCGCGCTTGCGTCTGCTCGTGAATTTCCATTCGAGCTCCGAGCAGCTCGTGTTCTCACAGCTGCCGTCGATTTCCGCCGACGACATCCTTCCTTCGCATTCGCTCAGCGATCGCGCCGCCGTCGTTCCACCCCCGCGCTCACGCGCACATGCGTCGACGTTCCGCGAGATCGGAGGCGAATCGTTCCGCGCGTGCGTCGAGCGAACGTTCGCATCGATCGATGCAATTCGCGCGACGCTGCGCAACCACGAGCTCGCGGTTGCGGAGGAAGGCACCGACATCGAAGCGATCGATCTTCTGCATCCGATCATCGTGACCGACGCCGCAATCCGCACGCTCGGCGAGCGCCTCGCGCAGAAGACTTCCGTGAGATTGCTGCAAAGCGCGATCGTCGGAGGCGAACATCGCTGGATCGACGTCGTGCATGCGAACGCGATCGGCGCGTTCATCGCCGCGATCACGAAGCACTACGAAGCGCGGCACCGGAAATTCGCGAAGTGATCTGGAGCGCGGCGACTGCGGGAGACTGTGTCGAGGTGCACGCTGTGGAGTGCGGCGGCCATGCCGCCGCTTTGGGTAACACCCGAATGACCGAGAACGTGCAACACGCTCGGATTGTCCCGAGTGCGGCATTCTTCGCACTCCGCGATGCATGAAAATTTTCGAGGTGTGGCGCGCTACCCAAAGCGGCGGCATGGCCACAGCACTCCATAGGTTCGTATGTTTTGAGACAGTCTCCTGCGGTTGCCGCAGGCCAAACTCAGACGTCGTGCATCTCTTCGTGCGCCGAGCATCCATCAGTTCACACCTTACAACGCGCCTAAAAAATTCGGGCGGCCCTTGCGAGCCGCCCGATGAGCAAACTGTTGTGATTCGCGACTACTGCTCGTCGTCGAAGTCCGCGAGCGACAACGCTTCTTCGTCCTCGGGGCGCAGGAGCTCTTCGAGCGACGGCTGGGCCGGCGCTTCGTCTTTCTCCAGGTAGACCTCGCGATAGACCGGCATGCCGGTTCCTGCGGGGATGAGGCGTCCGACGATGACGTTTTCCTTGAGGCCGCGCAGGTAGTCGACGCGGCCGGCGATCGCCGCCTCGGTCAACACGCGCGTGGTCTCCTGGAACGACGCCGCGGAGATGAACGACTCCGTCGAGAGCGACGCCTTCGTGATGCCGAGCAGGAGTGGCACGCCGTCGGCGGGCTCGCCGCCGCGGTTCATGACCTTCTCGTTCTCTTCCATGAAGCGGAAGCGATCGGCCTGCTCGTCGACGAGGAAGTCCGTGTCGCCGACTCGCGTGACGCGAACCGACCGCAGCATCTGCCGGCAGATGGTCTCGATGTGCTTGTCGTTGATCTGCACCGACTGCGAGCGATAGACCTCCTGGATTTTGTCCACGAGGTAGCGCTGCAGTTCCTTGATGCCGAGGACTGCGAGCACGTCGTGCGGATCGATCGGACCGTCGATGAGCGGATCGCCCGCGCGCACGCGCTCGCCTTCCTGCACGTTGACGTGCACGGAACGCGGGACGCTGTACTCGTGACGCGTGCCCTCGTCGGTCTCGACGATGATGCGGCGCATGCCTTTGACGATCGCGCCGTGATGCACGGTGCCGTCGACTTCGGTGATGACTGCCTTGTCGCGCGGATGGCGCGCTTCGAACAGCTCGACGACGCGCGGAAGACCGCCGGTGATGTCCTTCGTCTTCGTGGTCGCGCGCGGAATCTTCGCGAGAATGTCGCCCGGATAGACTTCCTGTCCGTTCTGCACCATCACGTGCGCGCCGGTCGGCAGCAGGTACTTCTTGTCGTCGCCCGATTTCGCTTTGATGGTGATGGTCGGCGTGCGCTTCTCGGCGGCGGCCGACTCGACGATGACCATCTGCGTGAGACCGGTGACTTTGTCCGTCTCTTCGCGAACGTTCTCGCCTTCGATGATGTCCTTGAACACGACCTTGCCGCCGACTTCCGTCAGCACCGCGGACGTGAACGGATCCCACTCGACGAGCGCCTGTCCGGCCTCGACGTGCTGTCCGTCATGCACCTTCAGCGTCGAGCCGTAGACGAGCGCATAACGCTCCTTCTCGCGGCTTCCCGCTGCGATCTCCGGCTTCTCGCCCTTCTTGCCCTTCCGCGCGGCGGTGTCTTCCATGATCAGGAGCTTGCCGTTGCGGTTGATGACGACGAGATCGCCGTTCTTGTTCGTGACGGTGCTGACGTTGATCATCTGCACGCGTCCCGGTGACGTAGCTTCATGCTTCGACTGCTCGGACACGCGCGATGCGGTACCACCGACGTGGAACGTACGCATCGTGAGCTGCGTACCCGGCTCGCCGATCGATTCTGCTGCGATGACGCCGACCGCTTCGCCGATCTCGACGAGCTTGCCGCTCGCGAGGTTGCGGCCGTAGCAGCGGCGGCAGACGCCGCGTCGCGTTTCGCAGGTGAGCACGGAGCGGATCTTCACCTGCTCGATGCCCGCTTCCTGGACGGCGTTCGCGAGGTCGTCGGTGAACTCGTCGTTCTGCGAGACGATCTGTTCGCCGGTGAGCGGATCGTAGACGTCTTCCTGCGAGACGCGGCCGACGACGCGGTCGCGCAG
>DATKFO010000811.1:0-2865 GCA_035544355.1 Thermoanaerobaculia bacterium | reverse complement strand
GCGCGCTTTCGCCATCGTCTCGATGCGCTCGGCCCAGGGCTCGAGCTCGTCCTTCGTGTAGAGGTAGTTGTAGCGCTCCCACGATTCCGTGTGCGCGAACCACTTTTCGTAATTTCGTCCGTGCAGGCGGACGTACGCGAGCGGGCCGGTGGCGATCTCGCCGGGCTTGACGGAGTCGTGGAACAGCGGCTGATCGACGTTTACGAATGCGACGTTCTGCTCGTTCAGGAGCGCGAAGAACTCTTCGTTCTGGAACGACGCGTGGCGCACTTCGAGCGCTTTCGGGTAGTCCTCGAAGGCGTGAAAGAGATCCGCCAGTTTCGTGAGCGACTCGTCGGAGTTCTTGAAGCTCCAGGGAAACTGCAGCAGGAGCGCGCCGAGGCGGTTGGCGTCCATCAGCGGGTCGAGATAGTTGCGGAACGCTTTCACGTCGTCCGCGGCGAGCTTCGCGTCTTCGTGCGTGAAGCCGCGAAACACTTTTGTCGTGAACTTGAAATCGCGATTCGAGGCGACGCGGCGCACCCAACTTTTCGCGTGCGACGGCGGCGGGATTCGGTAGAACGGCGAGTTGATCTCGATCGTGTCGAAGTACGAAGAGAGGTACGCGAGGTGATCGAATTTGGAGCCGTGCGGAGGGTAGACGGTGCCTTCCCAGTCCTTGTAAGACCAGCCGGCGGGACCGACGCGAATGGTGGTTTCCATTTTCATCACAAGGCTCGTTTCGTTATTTGTAACATCGTGTAAGTCATTGCTCTCATTGAGAAAACTATGCTAAAACGCCCGGCATCGAATACAAGGACGGCAACTCCTCGAACGGAAAGCGTGCGTTCGCGGGACCCCCTGTATTCGGTGGAAGGGGGTCGATCGGTTCGCATTGTGGTGAATCCCAACATGCGGGGGCGAGGTCGCGGCACCCCGCAAATGTCAGCGCTGCGGCATTCCTCAAAAGCATCAAAGGCAACAACCATTAGGAGATCAAGGGTTCATGGATACATATCTCGACAAGTCCCTCAACTGTGCTGACTGCGGACAGGAGTTCGTCTTCAGCAAGAACGAACAAGCCTTCTACGCAGAGCGTGGATTCACCAACGAGCCGAAACGCTGCAAGAACTGCCGCGACAAGAGAAAGAATGCGCGCGACGGCAATGGCGGCGGCGAAGGCCGCGGCCGCCACATGGTCACCGTCACCTGCGACTCGTGCGGTGTCCAGACCGAAGTTCCCTTCACCCCCGTCAGCGGCAAGCCGGTCTACTGCCGCGATTGCTACAACCAGCGCCGCTCGCAGCCGCGCAGCTGGGCGTAGACCTCCACCACACCGATCGATGCGACTTACGGCGGGCCGAGCGAGCCCGCCGTTTTCATTTCAGTGCGCAGTTGGCGGTGGGCAGTAGGCAGAAGATCGCTGCCCGTCGTTTTTCCTCTGCCTACTCCCCACTGCCCACTGCCAACTAGATTAGAATCCCGCGCGTTTGAGCGTTCCCGTCCGAAAACCCGTCGACAGCATTCTCGATCTGATCGGCAACACGCCGATCCTCCGCCTCGCGAACATCCCGGGTGCCGATGACGCCGGGATCTTCGTCAAGCTCGAGCTTCTGAATCCCGGATTCTCCGTCAAAGACCGCATCGGCGTCGGCATGATCGAGCGCGCGGTGCGCAACGGCGAGCTCAAGCCGGGCGGCACGATCATCGAGCCGACCGCAGGCAACACCGGAGTCGGCCTGGCCCTCGCCGGCACGCGCCTCGGTTTTCACGTCATTCTCTGCGTCCCCGAGAACTTCTCGATGGAAAAACGCGAAGTGATGAAGGCGCTCGGCGGCCGCGTCGAGCTCACGCCGAAAGACCTCGGGATGAAGGGCGCGATCGCGCGAGCGCAGGAGCTCGCGGCCACGATCGAAGGCTCGTACGTGCCGCAGCAGTTCGCGAATCCGTACAACACCGAATCGCACTACGAAACGACCGGCGCCGAAATCTACGAACAGATGGACGGCCGCGTCGATGCCTGGGTCGCGGGCGCAGGCACCGGCGGCACGTTCACCGGCGTCGCGAAATACCTGCGCGAGCGCATTCCGGACGTCGAGTGCTACGTCGTCGAGCCGCAGGGCTCGATCCTCAAAGGCGGCGAAGCGGGACCGCACGAAGTCGAAGGCATCGGCGCGTCGTCGTTCATTCCTCCCGTGCTCGACATGAGCCTCGCGACCGACGTCATCAAAGTCGACGACGATCCCGCGTTCGCGATGGTCGCGCGCCTCGCGAAAGAAGAAGGCGTGCTCGGCGCCTCGTCTGCCGGAGCAAACGTCGAAGCCGCGCTGCGCATCGCAAAGCGCCTCGGCAAAGGGAAGCGCATCGTCACGCTCATCCCCGACGCCTCCGAGCGCTACATGTCCAAAGGCATCTACTCGAACTGGGGACGCTAAATGGGATTCTCGACTGATTGCATCCACGCCGGCCAGGAGCCGGATGAGACCACGGGCGCCGTCTCCGTTCCGATCTACCAGACGTCGACGTACGTGCAGCCCGAGCTCGGACGCCACAAAGGCTACGAGTACGCGCGCACGAAGAATCCGACGCGCTCCGCACTCGAAGCGAACCTCGCGGCACTCGAGCGCGGCAAGTACGGACACTGCTTCGCATCCGGCATGTCGGCGATCGACTGCGTCTTTCGCCTGCTGAAGTCGGGCGATCACGTCGTCGCCGGCGAGAACATGTACGGCGGCTCGTTCCGCCTCTTCCATCGCGTGCTCGAAAAGTACGGACTCACGTTCACGTACGTCGATACGTCGAACGTCGAGAACGTGCGCGCCGCATTGCGCGACGAAACGCGCATCGTGTTTCTCGAGACACCGACGAATCCGATGATGACGATCA
>DATKFO010000810.1:0-4933 GCA_035544355.1 Thermoanaerobaculia bacterium | reverse complement strand
AACGGTGTCGTGAAGGGCGTCGTGCCGCAAGGTGACGATTGGATCCTCATCTTCAACCAATTCGCAGACCGTTACGATTGGTATCGCGTCAATCGCTCCGGCGTCGTCCTGTCGCGTACGTTCTTCGCCGGCCCCGGCTCGGTATCGCCCACGCAAATTGCCGGCAACGGTTCGGGCACGATGCTCGTGTATGTCGCGGGCGCCCTCTTCGCGAATTTCGATCGCGAGGTCAGCGTGAAGGCACTCTTTCTGAACAAAGACGGTTTTCCCGCGAGCGACTGGACCATCGGCAAGGTCACGCTGAAATCGACGGTCGATCTGGCCGCCACGCGTCCATCGGTCACGTGGGATGGACAATCGTTCGTCGTCGTTTGGCGCGATCTCTCCGCCGGATTCGAGAACAGTCTCCGCGTGACGCGCATCGATCCCGACGTGTTCCAACTCCCGCCGTCGGTCGCAGTCGACGGCGCGATTCCGAACGACTCCAAATCGTCGAAGCCGACCGTGAGCGGATCGTCCAAGGGGCTGCTCGTGGCGTGGGAAATCGACGCGGCGAAGAGCACGACGGAAACGGACATCCTCGTTCACGTCGCACCGGCCGTCGAAACGATGCGGGTGAGCTTGTCGCAGCTGGTGAGCTCCGCGCCCGTCAACGAACAGAACGTGCGCGGCGCCGTCGATCGCAACGGCGGCATGTTCACGGTGTGGCGCGAGCGTGGAACGGTCGGACGCATCGGCGGAGCGCTCACGCGTCCCGACGGGACACAGTCGCCACGCCGGGCGATCTCGGCGAACGTGGTCAGTGCCGAGTTTCCGGTCGTCGCGTGGAACGATGGCGTGTATCTCGTGGCATGGCGTGAAGACGATCCGCCGAGCGGCAGCTCGCGCGATACGTTCGCCGTGATGGGGCGGCGCTACAACGAACGCGGAGAGGCGCTCGATGCCGCTCCGTTTCCGATCGCCGTTCAGTTGATCGATCCGCGACCGGATCCGCTCGCGAGGCACATCGCCATCGCATCCAACGGCAAGAATTTTCTCGTCGCGTGGATCGTGCTCGGGCAGGACGTCCACGCAGCACGAGTGCGCACGGATGGAACGGTGCTCGACCCGTTCCCGATCGAAATTGCGACCGCATCCAGTCTCGCGTACGAACCGGGCATTCTCGTCGACGGCGATACCTATGTCGTCTGGTGGTCCGAGCTGCAAGACGCGCTTACGCGCGTGACAGGGGCGGCGGTCTCGAACGGAGGAACCGTCGTCGAAAATCCTCACGCGTATTTCGTGCGCACGTTGCCCGATGGGTTGCGAACGTCGACGTTCCGGACGATTCCGTTCCACGTCGCCTCGAACGGAACGGAAGCGCTGACAACGTGGAAACGCCTCGGCGCGAGTAACAATGCAACGTGCATCTACGCCACGCGAACGAATCTGCAGGGACTACCCGCCTTCTCGCCGGAAAAGCAGGTCGCGTGCTTCACGACGCAGTTCAGCACGATGAATGAGCCACGCGCGGTTTGGGACGGGAAGCAGTGGTGGGTCGTGTACTACACGCCAGTCACGCTCGAGCTCGTGGCAGTGCCGCTCGACAGCAACATCAACCCGGCCGGGCCTGCGATGGTGATTACGCCGGCGACGGATCAGACGGAGGCGCTCGCCCTGACCACGCCGCACGGCGCCGCGATCCTGTACAACCGCATCGATCCCGCCAGTCACTACGTGCGCCGCGCCTTCGCACGAAACATCGTGATCAACGCACGATCGCGCGCGGCGGAGCACTGAACGCTATGCGCGCGTGAGCTTCGCGAATTTCGCGATGAATTTCTTCGAGCCGACGCCGTCGAAGTAGACGGTCAGCTTCGCTTCGGGACCGTTTCCTTCCATCGTCAGGATCGTGCCGACGCCGAATTGTTCGTGACACACGCGCGCGCCTCGCTTCAAGTCCGCTTGCGGTCCCGCAGCGGGTTTGGCCGATCGCAGCGCGCTCGGATCGAACTGCACCGGCGCGTTGTCGAAGAACGACATCATGTTCTGCGCCGACTCCGCTACGCGTTTCGGCGGAGCGGGAGCGGCCGGTCGCGGAGACGGAGTGGACGACGGCATCCAGCGGTCGCGCTGCGGAATCGGACGTTCGCGCCACGATGGCGTCTCCGGTGTGTAGCGCACGCTCCGCAGCCGCGTCGCTTCTTTGACCTCGTATGGAATCTCGTCGAGAAACTGCGACGGACTCTGCTCGCGAAACTTTCCGTGCAGACGGCGCTCGAGCGCGTGCAGGCAATACAACTGCTCGCGCGCGCGCGTCATCCCGACGTAGCAGAGGCGCCGCTCTTCCTCGAGATCGTCCTGTTCGTCGCGCGAGTTCGAATGCGGCAGCACACCCTCTTCCATCCCCGCGAGAAACACGATCTTGAACTCGAGTCCCTTCGCCGCGTGCAGCGTCATCAGCGTGATGCCCTTCTCCGCGACGTACTTGTCGAGATCCGAGATCAACGTGATGGAGTCGAGATAGTCGCTGATCGAGCCGCCGTGGTTCTGCTCCCAATATTCGCGCGCGGAGCTCATCAACTCGTCGATGTTCTCGAGGCGCGACTCGTCCTGCACGTCGCGCGATTCCTGCAGCATGCGCCGGTAGCCGGTGCGTAGCAGGAGGTAGTCGAAGAACTCCGGCAGCGGGTTGCTCGCCGCGCGATTCAGGTCGTGCACGATCTCGCGGAACTCGCGAACGGCTTTCGTTGCGCGCGGCGGGAGAAATCCGAGGTCGCCTTCGATGATGGTCCAGAGCGAGACGTTGTCGTTGTTCGCGCGTTCGGTGAGCGTGTTCAGCGTAGTGTCGCCGATGCCGCGCGACGGCACGTTGATCACGCGCTCGATCGACGGCGTGTCGTGCGGGCGCACGGAAAGGCGCACGTACGAAAGCACGTCCTTGATCTCGGCACGCTCGTAGAACTTCACCCCGCCGACGACGGAGTACGGCACGTTCGAGCGGAGCAGCTCTTCTTCAAACGGCCGCGACTGCGCGTTCGTGCGGAACAGCACCGCGAAATCGGCGAGCGCGTATTTCGGGCGCAGCGACGTGATCTTCTCGATCACGAACTGCGCTTCCTCGCGCTCGTTGCCGCACGTAACGACGCGCACCGGATCGCCGGCGCCGCCGGTCGTGAAGAGCGTTTTCCCTTTGCGCGCTTCGTTGTTCGAGACGACGCCGGTTGCGGCGTCGAGGATGTTTCCGGTCGAGCGGTAGTTCTGCTCGAGCTTGACGATTTTGGCTCCCGGAAAATCACGTTCAAAATTGAGGATGTTATTAATGTCTGCGCCGCGGAAACGATAAATACTCTGATCCTCGTCTCCGACCGCGACGACGTTGCCGTTCGCGCCGGCGAGCTGCTTCACCAGCGCGTACTGCGCGTGGTTCGTGTCCTGGTACTCGTCGATGAGCAAGTGTTTGAATCTGCGATGGAGCTCTTCGCGCACGTCGTCGTGCTCCCGGAGCAGGAGAACGTAGTTGCCGATGAGGTCATCGAAGTCCATCGCGTCGAATTCCTTCAGACGCTTTTGATACATGCGGTAGACCTCGGAAACCTTCGCTCCGAAGAAATCGAGATTCGTTTTCTCGTACTCGACGGGATTCATCAGCTCGTTCTTCGCCGACGAAATGCGATGGAGGATCGACCGCGGCGGGAACGCTTCGTCGTTGATGTTCAACTCGCGCATGCAGCGGCGGATGAGCGTCAACTGATCGGACGTGTCGTAGACCACGAACGACTTCGTGTATCCGAGGCGATCGGCGTAGCGGCGAAGGATGCGGAGCGACGTCGAGTGAAACGTTCCGATCCACGGCCGCGAATTGGAGGCCGGAATGAGCCGCTCGACGCGCGACAGCATCTCGTTTGCAGCCTTGTTCGTGAACGTGACCGCGAGAATGCTCGCGGGATGCACGCCTGCTTCGGCGATGAGCCAGGCGATGCGATGCGTGATGACGCGCGTTTTTCCCGAGCCGGCGCCCGCGAGAACGAGAAGCGGGCCGTCGCCGTGCGTGACGGCATCGCGCTGTTGAGGGTTGAGTCCGGTGAGATCCATCATTTCGGTTGGCAGTGGGCAGTCAGCAGTGGGCAGAGGAACACTATTCGTTCCCGACTTCTTCTGCCAACTGCCTATGGCGAACTGCAAACTCGTGGTGATGGGGAACGCATGCCGTTGTGACGTTGTTATGCCAGCGGGTCAGGCGTTCGTACTACACTGACGGCGTTTCGCCCTGGAGGCTTCATGCTTGGACTCGGATTTCCGGAACTGATGGTCATTCTCCTCATCGTCGTCGTCATCTTCGGCGCGAGCAAGCTGCCGCAGCTCGGCCGCGGCCTCGGCGAGGGCATCTCGAATTTCCGCGACGGCCTCAAAGGCAAAGACGACAAGTCGCTCCCGAAGAACGACGAGAAATAGGGATCGGTGACTGGTGATCGGTGATCGAAGAGGTCTCCGATGACCGGAATGCACAACGATCACCGATCACGAGTTACTGATCACGAATGAGATGGCTCATCACCGGTGCCGGCGGCATGCTCGGCACGGATCTCCGCGATGAGCTCGTTTCGCGCGGCGAAGACGTCGTCGCGCTGACGCGGTCCGATTTCGACATCACCGACTCCCGTATCGTGAACGCGCGGATCGCGGACGAGCATCCGTCGATCGTCATCAACTGCGCCGCGCACACGAAGGTCGATCAAGCAGAATCCGAGGAGAGTCTCGCGAACGCGATCAACGGTTCGGCGGTCGAGCTGATTACCGCCGCGGCGAATTCGGTCGACGCATTGCTCGTGCAGATCTCGACCGATTTCGTGTTCGACGGCACAAAGCGCACTCCGTACGAAGTCACCGACGCGACCGCACCGGTCTCCGCGTACGGCCGCTCGAAAGTCCTCGGTGAAGTCGCGGCGCGGCA
>DATKFO010000809.1:0-6094 GCA_035544355.1 Thermoanaerobaculia bacterium | reverse complement strand
CTGCGCCGGTCGCTTCGTTACGGAAACGCATTCGCGCCGGGCCTCCGAAGGAAAGGCCGATGATCGGGGAGCCGAAAACATCCGCGTCGCGGTGCCAGCCAATCGTTGCACCGGGCGGATACCGCTGAATCAGGGCGTGCGTGAGCTCCCCATGCGCCACCTCCGCCCACTCCGCCGCTCGTCGACGCAGGTCATGCAGCTCAGTTGGAATCGGTGCAGCTGCAACCGTCGACTGGAAGTTCGTTCCGAATCCGACGCCGTAGGCGAGAAGCTGCCTGCGCACTTGCCGTCCTCGCATCGACACCGTCTCCAACGGCAACTTGGTGAGTAGTTCGAGATATCGCTCCTCTTCCTGCGTCGAGAGAAAGTCTTCGCCGAGTAAGAAGCCGCATGGCAATCGTGGCATGTGCCAGATTTAACAGAAAACACCGCGCTTCGGCCATCTGTAATCACTATTCCAATCTGAGTCTGTGCCCGAATCGAGCGCGAGCCGACGACGAAGCCCGATTTGATCTCGAGCGCCACACGCACTTGCATACCAGAGATCTTCGGGCCACCTGGGACGATGCAGGCAAGCGCAGGCGGTGAGGTTATGCGGGATGACGTTGGGTGCGCGGCTGCGGACCGAAGATCGGCTGACTCACAAATCCGACGGCTTGTTATCCGCCAGCTGATCCCGAAGCCCCTTCTCCGGCTCCGGCGCGTTTTGGCCGCTGTGTTCTTCGCGGCCGGCGTGCGTGGAGCCGAGGGCTTCGCTGCCGACGATGGCGTGGATCTTCTCGTTCTGCTCCTCGGTCGACTTCGGTTCGTCGCTCATGCGTAAGGACAGAGCAAGTGGCGAACCATGCCGCTACGTCCCTCGCGCCGCGCGCGTCATCGCCACCAATACGCGCCGCGCGTCGTCGCGCGAGCGCACTTCCTCGGGGAACGCGATGCGCACGCCTTTCATCCCTGCGGCGGTGCGCGCGCGCACGACGAATCCGAGGCGGTCGACGGCGACCATCGTGGCTTCTTCGGCATCGAGCTTGCCGAAGTGTCGCGTGCATTCGCGCAGCGCATCGGCGTGATCGGCATTCATGTGCTCGAGGATCTGCGCGGCGCTGTCCATCAGCGGATCGGGCGACGCGGCGGCGTAATCGTTCGCTTCGACCCAGCCCATCACGCCGAACCCTCCCACGAAATAGAGGTCGGTGACTTCGAGCCGGAAGAACGCGAAGTCGGAGAAGTCGATCCAGTAGTGCGCGGAGGGATGGCGCTCGAGGTACGCGGCGCGCAGCGATTCGGACGAGGAGAGTTTCGTCGCGTTGCCGAGCAGCGTCGCGCGCGGAGATCCGAGCGGATCGGAACCGGCGCCGCTCTGCATCACCAGCAGACTGGCCCGCGGATCGGCGATGACGTTCTGCGTGTGAATGGCCATCGCACTGATGAGAAAGATCGGCGCTGCGTTCTCGTCGAGCGCATACGGCATCACCGAGGCGAACGGCCAGCCGGGATGGCGTGTGGATTGGGTGGCCAGTGTTCCGAGGCGCTCGCTCGCGAGGAGCGTGCGCACCTTCTCCGCGTATGTGGGCTCGGGTGCGGCATCGGTGGGAGTCGTCGTCGAGGCGTGTTGTGTCATCGGAGCGCAATACTGGCACAGCGGGAGGAGCCGCGGCTGAGCGTGCACGGAGTCAGTCGAGAACCCATTGCCCGTGTGCCCGAATCTCCTCGTGCATCGCATCGGGAGCCAGATCGATCTCGCCCGGCCATTCGACGAAGCCTTCTTTGCAGGAGACCCGAGCAAAGAACGCCGGATCTTTGAGGGCTTCGAACACGCCACGGAGATGAGACTCGCGGAAAACGACTTCCCCGCTGAGTCCATCTCTGAATCGCACTGCCAGACGAAGGTGTTCCAACACCTGCACCGATACGACGCGGTCGTCAACCAAGGCACTCATTTTCATGCGTGATATTCGTGATCGCGAAACATCCGAATCACGACTCTATGAAACCTGCTGATCGTCGGCACGCACTCTCCTACACGCAAATAGTTTAGACAACCCCATGCGATCAAGCCCAGCACGCGACGCGATCTGCGCGACGGACTTGGGAGGGCGTTGGTGATACACATGCCCTGATGCATCTCCTCGCCATCGCTCCTCCCGACTTCCGCGCGCTCGATCTGCTGCGGCGCGAGGCTCCCGGCCTCGAGTTGTCGATTGGAACGGATGCGGATTCGTTGCGCGATGCCGCGGCGCGCGCGGATGCTGTGCTGCTCGCGCCGCGCTACGGTTCGGTGCTCACCGAGTTGTGGCGCGAGCTCGGGAACGTTCGCTGGATTCACACGCTCGCGGCGGGCGTCGAGTCTCTCCCCTTCGATCTGCTGCGACGCAGTGAGGTCGTGGTCACGAATTCGCGCGGTCTTTACGCCGACGCCCTTGGCGAGTTCGCGATCGCGGCGATGCTCTGGTTCGCGAAGGACCTGCGCCGCATGATGCGGAATCAGGAGCAACGGCGTTGGGAGCCGTTCACGATCGAGCGGCTCGAGGGGCAGACGCTCGGTATCATCGGCTACGGCGGCATCGGCCATGCCGTCGGTCGCCGCGCCGAAGCGCTCGGCATGCACATCCTCCCAATCCGCCGGCGGCAGGAGCTCGGCGATCCGACGATCGAAGACGTGATCGCGCAATCGGACTACGTCGTGATGTCCACGCCGCTGACGCCATCCACGCACCGGCTCCTGTCACGCGAGCGCATCGCGCTCATGAAATCTTCGGCGGTGTTGATCAACATCGGCCGCGGCGCAACCGTCGACGAGGATGCGCTCGTCGACGCGCTTCGCGAACGGCGATTGCGCGGCGCGGCGCTGGATGTGTTCGAGGTCGAGCCGTTGCCGCCCGAGCATCCTCTCTGGCAGCTCGACAACGTGCTGCTCTCTCCGCACACCGCCGATCACACCGCGGACGCGCATCTGCGCGCGATGCATTTCTTCATCGAGAACCTGCGCCGCTTTCGCGCAGGCGACTCGCTCGAGAATGTGGTGGATAAGAACGAGCAGTATTAGTTCAACGATAATCGCGCTCATGTCGTGGCGCATCGATCGTCAGAGCAACGGACTGTTCGCGATTTACTCCACGCGCGTGGATGACTACATCGTCATCGACGCGGACGAGCTGCAGATCGCGCAGATCTACGCGGAGAAAGGCGTGAAGGTGTATCTCGCCAGCGCGCGTGCGCAGATGTCGACGCGCGTGACACACGTGACCGATGACGGCGAAGCGAAGATCGAAGCGAGCCGGCAGCGCGGATCGACGCCGAAGGAAGGGACCGTACCGATCGGCGTGACGGGATTTACGCTGAACGATCCGGAGACGTGACTGGGTGGCACATCACACCCTCACTTCGCACGCCGCGGCGCGTTGCAGGAGCAGCTCCCGTTCGCGCGAGTTGCGCGTGAGCGATGCAGCGCGCTCGAACTCGATGCGCGCTTCGTCGAAGCGCTCGAGCTTGAAGAGAAAGTCGCCGCGCACGCTCGGCAGCAGGTGGTACGTCTTCAGCGCTGGATCGGACGTGAGCGCGTCGACGAGTTCGAGTCCGGCTGCGGGACCGAATGCCATCGCGACCGCGACTGCGCGATTCAGTTCGACGATCGGCGACGGCATGACTTGCGCGAGGGCTTCGTACAACGCCGCGATGCGCGCCCAGTTCGTTTCCTCCGCGGCGTGCGCGCGCGCGTGACACGCGGCGATCGCGGCTTGCAGCGCATACGGTCCCGGCGCGGCGCCGAGTTTCTCCGCGCGATCGAGTGCGGCGAGTCCGCGGCGAATGAGCAGCTGATCCCAATGCGCGCGATTCTGATCGAGCAGCAGGATCGGCTCGCCCATCGGACCGACACGCGCCTTCGAGCGCGATGCCTGAATTTCCATCAGCGCGACGAGGCCGTGCACTTCTGCTTCGTTCGGCACGAGCTCCGCGAGGATGCGTCCGAGGCGTAGTGCGTCTTCGCAGAGCTCGGGACGCAGCCATTCATCGCCTGCCGTCGCCGAATAGCCCTCGTTGAAGATGAGGTAGATGACTTCGAGCACGGAAGACAATCGCTCTGCGCGATCGGCACCACGCGGCACTTCGAACGGCACACGCGCTTCGGCGAGCGTGCGTTTCGCGCGCACGATGCGCTGCGCGACGGTTGGCTCCGGAACGAGAAACGCGCGCGCGATTTCGTCGGTCGTCAGTCCGCCGAGGAGGCGGAGCGTGAGTGCGACGCGCGCTTCGGTCGAGAGCACGGGATGGCACGCGGTGAAGATGAGCCGCAGCAGATCGTCGCCGATATCGTCATCGATCGCGGTCTCGAAATCGGCGACGGCGAGCTCTTGCCGCGCATCGATCTCGCGTCCAAGCTCTTCATGCTTGCGATCGAGCAGCGCTCGTCTGCGCAGCTGATCGATCGCGCGATGCTTCGCGGTGGCCATGAGCCACGCGGCTGGTTTTTCCGGAATGCCCGACTGAGGCCACTGCTCGAGCGCCGCCACCAAAGCATCCTGAGCAAGCTCCTCGGCCACCCCGACGTCCCGCGTGATGCGCGCGAGTCCGGCGATGAGCTTCGCCGATTCGATTCGCCAGACTGCGTCGATTGCGCGATGGGTGTCGGTAGCCGTCACGGCTACCGATCACACCATCATTCAAATCATGAGCGCAAGACGCCGAGCTCGCGGAAGCGATCGACGGCTTCGCTTGGACCGAAGTCCTCGAGCTCGAACAGCTGGCGCACTTCGAGCTCGCCGTCGCCGTTTTCGCCGTGAGGCGCGGGAAAGCGTTTCGCCCATTCGATCGCTTCTTCGCGCGACTTCACCTGGATCAGCGTGTAGCCGGCGACGAGCTCCTTCGCTTCGGCGAACGGTCCGTCGATGAGGTTTCGCTTGCCCGCCGAGTATTGGATGCGGAAGCCTTTCGACGTCGACTGCAGTCCCGACGCATCGAGCAGCACGCCGGCCTTCGCGAGCTCTTCGTGATACTTCGCCATCGCCGCGATCAGGCTCTCTTCCGGCATCACGCCCGCTTCGGTGTCTTTGTTGCCTTTGACCATCATCAGGAATCGCATCGTCGTGCTCCTCACGACTGCTTCGATGCGATCTCGTCGCGCATCCGCGCTTCCTTTTCGTTGAACTCCTCGTTGTCGGTGAGCTCGCCCGGGCCGTAGACCTGACGGATCTCGAGCACGGACTCGTCGCCGGTCGGGTTCGGGCAGCGCTTCGCCCACTCGATCGCTTCGGCGAGCGATTTCACTTCCCAGATCCAGAAGCCCGCGACCAGCTCCTTCGTCTCGCTGAACGGTCCGTCGATGACGGTGCGCTTGTCGCCGTTGAAGCGAATGCGCGCGCCCTTCGAGCTCGGATGCAGTCCTTCGCCCGCGAGCATCACGCCCGCTTTCACGAGCTCGTCGTTGTACTTCATCATGTCGTTCATGAGCTTTTCGTCGGGCGGAGCGCCCGCTTCGGTTTCTTCGGTGGCTTTGACGATGACGATGAATTTCATTGGTTTCTCCTTCTTCTTTCGTTCGTTGTGCGGGTCGTAAATCCCCGCCTCTACTCACACGTCGAGTGAGAGCCGGCGAAATCGACACGCTGCAAAAAAATATTTTGGAAGCGGACGCGGGGACTACTTACCACGCAGGGCGTCGAGGCTCCAGGGCCCCGCACCCGCGGCGGATAAGTACAACCAAATGAAGCAGAAGAGGATCGCGGGCGAGCCCTGGTTGATGGTCGGCCAGAAGCTCGTCGGATAGTGAAACTGGAAGTACGCGATGGCCATCTCGCCGGCGAGGATGAAGGCGACCGGCCTTGTGAAGAGTCCGAGGAGGATGAGCGCGCCGCCGAAGACTTCGAGGATGCCGCCGATGCCCATCTGCGACATCAGCGGAACCGTCCCCATGGGCGGGTTGCTGGGCGGGAACGCGAAGAGCTTCATCGTGCCCGAGGTGATGAAGACGAGTGCCGCGACGATGCGGAGAATGCTGCGGAGTTGCGGTGCGAAGGAAATCCATTTCGTCGCGATGCTCATTGCGTTTTTACCTCTTTTTGGAGTGCGGCGACCGCAGTCGCCGCTCTTTGACATTTCC
>DATKFO010000808.1:0-3392 GCA_035544355.1 Thermoanaerobaculia bacterium | reverse complement strand
ATGCTGCTCATCTTCGTCATCGGCGCGGGGCTCTGCTACACGCTCGGCTCGATGACGGGCAAGCTCCGTCACGGATGGGCGGTGTTCTGGGCGATGTCGATTCTCTTTCTCATCGGCGCGTTCATCACCACCGGCGCGGAGCAGGCGGGCAATCCGATCCATCACCAGCTCGGCGTCGCACACCCCGGCGGCAACATGGAAGGAAAGGAAGTCCGCTTCGGAATCGGAGACACGTCCCTGTTCGCCGTCGTCACCACTGACGCATCGTGCGGCGCCGTCAACGGCATGCACGATTCCTTCACGCCGCTCGGCGGATCGATCCCGCTGCTCAACATCATGCTCGGCGAAGTGATCTTCGGCGGCGTCGGCGCGGGCATGTACGGAATGATCCTCTTCATCGTGCTCGCGGTCTTCATCGCCGGCCTGATGGTCGGCCGCACGCCCGAATATCTCGGCAAGAAGATCGAAGCGCACGACGTGAAGCTGGCGATGCTCGCGGTGCTCATCCTCTGTTTTTGCATTCTCGTCGGGACTGCGGTTGCGGCCATCCATGCCGAACACACCGGCCCGCACGGCCTCACGCAGATGACGTACGCATTCGTGAGCGCCACCGGCAACAACGGCAGCGCGTTCGCGGGCCTCAACGCGAACACGAAGTTCTACAACATCACCCTCGGCATCGCGATGTTCTTCGGCCGCTTCCTGATGATCGTGCCGCTGATGGGCATCGCCGGCTCGCTCGTGACGAAGAAAAAATCCGTCGAGACCGCGGGCACGTTTCCCGTCGACGGCCCGCTGTTCACGTGCCTGCTCATCGGCGTGATTCTCATCGTCGGCGCGCTCACGTACTTCCCCGTGCTCTCGCTGGGTCCGTACGTCGAGCACTTCCTGATGAATGCAGGGAAGGTGTTCTGAACATGACAAAGAAAAAATCACTCTTCGATTCGACGATCGTGCGGCGCGCGATCCTCGACTCGCTGCTCAAGCTCGATCCGCGGCACATGTGGTCGAACCCGGTGATGATGCTCGTCGAAGCCGGCGCGCTGCTCACGTCGCTGCTGCTGTTCAAAACGTTCACGTCGTTCCAACTGCAGATCACGCTGTGGCTCTGGGCGACGGTCCTGTTCGCGAACTTCGCGGAGGCGATGGCCGAAGGCCGCGGAAAGGCGCAGGCGGACGCGTTGCGCAAAACAAAAACCGAAACGACAGCGCGGCGGTTGATCAACGGACACGAAGAACAAATCCCCGCATCGTCGCTGCGCAAGGGCGATCGCGTCGTCGTCGAAGCGAACCAGCTCATCCCCGGCGACGGCACGGTCATCGAAGGCATCGCGTCGGTGAATGAGGCCGCGATCACCGGCGAATCCGCGCCCGTGATTCGCGAGGCGGGCGGCGATCGCTCCGCCGTTACCGGCGGCACGACCGTGCTCTCCGATCGCATCGTCGTCGAGATCACGAGCGAGCCGGGACAAACCTTCATCGACCGGATGATTCGTCTCGTCGAAGGCGCGGAGCGGCAGAAGACGCCGAACGAAGTCGCGCTCGACATTCTCCTCGCCGGCCTGACGATCGTCTTTCTACTCGCGACCGTGACGCTGAAACCGTTCGCGCTCTATTCGGGCAGCGACGTCAGCGTGACCGTGCTCATCGCGCTGCTCGTGTGTCTCATCCCGACGACGATCGGCGCGCTGCTCTCCGCGATCGGCATCGCCGGCATGGAGCGCGTGCTGCAGCACCACGTGCTCGCGATGTCGGGCCGTGCCGTCGAAGCATCGGGCGACGTCAACGTGCTGCTGCTCGACAAGACCGGCACGATCACGCTCGGCAACCGGCAGGCGCACGACTTCATCCCCGCCTCCGGCGTGAAACCGGAAGAGCTCGCGGAGGCTGCACAACTCTCGTCGCTCGCCGACGACACGCCGGAAGGACGCTCGATCAAAGTGCTCGCGAAGGAGCGCTTCGGGCTGCGCGGCCGCGAGCTGCGCGAGCTCGGCGCGCACACGATCGTGCCGTTCACCGCGAAGACGCGCATGTCGGGCCTCGACTTCGCGAGCGGCCGCGCCGTGCGCAAAGGCGCAGCCGATGCAGTCGCCGAATATGTGCGCAACGCAGGCGGCGCGTTTCCCGATGAAGTGCGCAGCGAAGTCTCGCGCATCGGCGGCGAAGGCGGCACACCGCTCGTCGTCGTCGACGGCAAGCGCGTTCTCGGCACGATCTATCTCAAAGACATCGTCAAAGGCGGCATGAAAGAGCGTTTCGACCGCCTGCGCATGATGGGCATTCAGACCGTGATGATCACCGGCGACAACCCGCTGACCGCCGCGACGATCGCGCGCGAAGCGGGCGTGGACGATTTCCTCGCGGAGGCAACACCCGAAGACAAGCTGAAGCTGATCCGGAAAGAGCAGGCGAAGGGAAACCTCGTCGCCATGACCGGCGACGGCACGAACGACGCGCCCGCGCTCGCGCAGGCGGACGTCGGCGTGGCGATGAACACCGGCACGCAGGCCGCGAAAGAAGCCGGCAACATGGTCGATCTCGATTCGAATCCGACGAAGCTCATCGAAGTCGTCGAGATCGGCAAACAGTTGCTCATGACGCGCGGCGCGCTGACGACGTTCTCGATCGCGAACGACGTCGCCAAGTACTTCGCGATCATCCCCGCGCTCTTCCTCGCGACGTATCCGCAATTGCAGGCGCTCAACATCATGCGGCTCGCAACGCCGCAGAGCGCGATTCTCTCCGCGGTGATCTTCAACGCGCTCGTGATCGTCGCGCTCGTGCCGCTGGCATTGCGCGGCGTGCAGTACCGCCCCCTCGGCGCCGGACGCATCCTCCGCCGCAATCTCCTGATCTACGGCCTCGGCGGCGTGCTCATCCCGTTCGCCGGCATCAAGGTCATCGACATGTTTCTGAACCTCGTGGGGCTCGCATGAAACAGCACATCGTCATTTCGCTTCGCATCACCCTCGTGCTGCTCGTGATCACGTGCGGCATCTATCCGGTCGTCGTCTGGGGAATCGGCCAGCTCGCGTTCCGGGACAAAGCGAACGGCTCGCTGATCGTGCGCGACGGCAAGATCATCGGCTCGTCGCTGATCGGTCAGACCTTCACGAGCGATCGTTACTTCCACTCGCGCCCCGACCCACACGATGCGATGGCCTCCGGCGGCAGCAACCTCGGGCCAACGTCGAAGAAGTTGCGCGATCGCATCGCCGTTGTCGCTGAAAAAAACATCCCCGCCGACGCCGTCACGACATCGGCATCCGGCCTCGATCCGCACATTTCTCCCGACAACGCGCTCATGCAGATTCCTCGCGTTGCGAAAGCGCGCGGTCTCGACGAAGCGCGCATTCGCGCGCTCGTCGAGCAACACACCGAACATCGCTTCG
>DATKFO010000807.1:0-2178 GCA_035544355.1 Thermoanaerobaculia bacterium | reverse complement strand
AGCAGGCCAGCGCAACGTAGATCGTGTCGGTCGGGGCGAAGTTCATGTTCGTGTTGATGCGCTACTCATGATGCGAACCGCTTACAAAAAACCAGCTTGTCGTGCTCGATGCGATAAAAGTCTTTGATCCGCGAGATCTCTTCGTATCCGCTGCGCTGATAGAACCGGATCGTTGGCGCGTAGCTTTCTTTCGACGACGTTTCGATCAGGAGCATCCGGCCATTCTGGCGCCGGACCTCGTTTTCGACGAAGCGCAGGAGTAATTGGCCGAAGCCTTGTCCCTGGCGTCGCGGATCGACAGCGATCCAGTAGAGGTCGAACACATCGTCGGTTTTCGGAGTCTGGCCGAACAAAACGTATCCCTGGATCGCGCGGCGCGGCCCGCTGTCGGGATCTTCGAGCACGTGCACGTGATACTCGTCACGATCGGGATGCTCGAATGCGAGATCGACCAGTTCCATCGCCCAGCGCAGCTCCGTCTCCGTGAAACGCGCGGTCGCGACGAGGATTTCGTGAATGCGGGCGCGGTCGCGCGACTCAGCGGGACGAATCTTCATGCTCGGGACGAGATCATAAGCCGCGCTCATCGATCGGAAGGGTATCGGCCTGACATGCGCGTTCCAGCAAGAGGCGTCACCCCGCCGTGTGTCGTCGATCACTTGCCCGTGTCTTCCTGAGCGGGCGGTGGCGGGTGGGCGCAAAGGATCCCCTGCCGACAGAGCGCGTCTCGTCTTACTGGAGGGGATCCTTCGCACCCCTCCCACCGCCCGCTCAGGAAGACACGGCAGATTAAGCCGTCTTGCGCGCCGAGGCGTTCACTGCGAATTTGCGGAAGAGATGCACGCTCCCGTCCGGCACCCAGGCGGTGAAGTGCGTGGCGTTTTCTTCGACGTTCTGCTCGTGGATCTCGGCGAGCTCGTGCAGCTTCGCGGCGAGGCGGCTTTCGTCGTGCGGGATGTCGAGATGCATCAACTCGCCGCCTTCGCGCTCGCGCACGCGGATCGCGTCGACGAGACGATCGATGCCGTCCCCGGTGAGCGCAGAAAGCAAAACGGTATTCGCGCGGCGGCGATCGAAGTGATCGTCGAGCTGATCGGACTTGTTGTAGACCTCGACGACGCGCTCGGGATCGATGCCGAGGTCTGCGAGGACTTCGTTGCCGACTTCGCGCTGCTCGTCGTTTTGCGGATGGCTCGCGTCGATCACGTGCAGCACGAGATCAGCGGCGACGGCCTCCTCCATGGTGGATCGGAATGATGCGACGAGATGGTGCGGCAGTTTGCGAATGAATCCGACGGTGTCGATGACCACCGTTTCGCGCGGCATCTCGAACGCCGCGCGCTGCGATTTCGAATCGAGCGTCGCAAACAGTTTGTTCATCGCCTCGGCACCACCACGCGTCAGTCGATTGAACAGCGTCGACTTGCCCGCGTTCGTGTAGCCGACGAGTGCGACGGTGAATGCCGCACCGCGCGATTTGCGTTGCGTGTCGCGCGTTTTCTCGATGTGCTTCAGATCTTCTTTCAGTCGCGCGATGCGCGTGCGCACGATCCGGCGATCGAGCTCGAGCTGCGTCTCGCCGACGCCGCGCCGCGCGCCGCCGCCCGTGCCGCCCGCCTGCCGCTCGAGGTGAGTCCACGCGCGCGTGAGCCGCGGCAGCATGTACTCGAGCTGCGCGAGCTCCACTTGCGTGCGCGCCTCGCGGCTGCGCGCGCGGCCCGCGAAGATGTCGAGGATCAGCGCGCTGCGATCGATGACCTTCGTCTCGATGATCTTCTCGAGATTGCGCACCTGCGCGGGCGAGAGATCGTCATCGAACACGATGAGCGTCACGTTGTTGTCCGCCGCGAGCTTCTTGATCTCCTCGGCCTTTCCCTTGCCGACGAACGTCGCGGGATCGGGCCCGTTGCGCTTCGCGAGCACGCTCGCGACGACATTCGCGCCCGCGGTCTCGATGAGCCGCGCAAGCTCGGTCAGATGCTCTTCAGCGACAGTGCGGGAAAGATCGGGAAGGACGAGGCCGACGGAGATGACGTTTTGCATTCGTGTGATGAACAAGGATACGGCGTTACGGGTTCCCAAGGGGTTGCCGGTTGCCAGTTGCCAGTTGCCAGAGGAATCCGGTAACCGGTAACTGAGAACTGGTAACGTCTCACCACATGTACCTCATCTACGAGG
>DATKFO010000806.1:0-4174 GCA_035544355.1 Thermoanaerobaculia bacterium | reverse complement strand
CGTCAGCTCGAGCAGGCAGCCGCGATTCTCCTTCGCCGGTCCCGACACCGTGCCGCTCGCGAGGAGATCGCCCGGCTGAAGATTGCAACCGTTCGACGTGTGATGCGCGACGAGTTGCGCGACGGTCCAGTACATGTCGCGGAAGTTTCCTTTGCTCAGCCGCACCGGCTCCGTCATCCTCGCCGTGCGCAGCCACACTTCCACTGTGATATCGAACGCGGCTTCGTCGCACAAATACGGGAGCGGCTCAGGATCGTGCCGTTCCGCGTGCACTCGATACGGCTCGAGTGCATCCAACGTGATGATCCACGGCGAGATCGACGTCGCGAAGTTTTTCGCGAGGAACGGGCCGAGCGGCTGGTACTCCCACGTTTGGATGTCGCGCGCGGACCAGTCGTTGACGAGGCAGAGTCCGAAAACGTGATCGAGCGCATCGCGGACGGCGATCGGCTCACCGAGCGCATTGCCGCGCCCGATGAACATGCCGACTTCCATTTCGTAGTCGAGGCGTTTCGACGGACCGAACGACGGCGGCGGTGCTGCGTCGATCGTTTGTCCACACGGTCGCCGCACCGGCGTGCCGCTCACGACGATCGACGACGCGCGCCCGTGATAGCCGATCGGCAACCACTTGTAATTCGGCAGCAACGGATTGTCGGGACGAAACATCGAGCCGACATTCGTCGCGTGATGAATCGATGCATAGAAATCGGTGTAATCGCCAATGCGGACGGGCAGGAGCATCTCCGCATCGCCCATCGGGACGAAATGACGGCCGGCTTCGCCACTCTTGATCAGCTCGGTGACGCGTGTGCGCACCGCTCGCGTGGCTATGCGGCCTTTCGCCATGAGTGCGTTGAGTGTCGGTTCGAGCAACGCCGGCTCGTCGATGAGACCTTCGTGCGCGCACGCGTGCAAGTCGACCACGCTGTCGTTGATCGCCGTCGCAAGGTGTGCTTCGCCATCGCGGCTGAACACGCCGAAAGGGAGATTTTGAATGGGGAAGTCCGTCATCGGTTTCTCGCTTGCGTGAAAAGGTGGGCGTTCATAGGAATCGCAGTTCCTTCAAATCCTCGATCGGCTCCTCGAACGAACACGATCCAAACGACATCGCAAAGTCGCGGCGCATGCGCGCGATTTCGTCCGTGCTCGCGAAGTGATCGCGCCACCGCACACCTTCGTCCGTGAACACGAACGCCCGTGGATCGGTCTCGCGCAAAATCTCTTCGGTATCGTCGACGAAGAGCGCGGCGAGGAACACGTTGAGGAATCCGTGCATGGTGCCGGTGGGTGCGTCGGGCTCGTACGTCAGCGGTTTCACGCAGCGCACGGGATGATGCAGACCTGCAGTGGCCTTGAATGCGATTCCTTTTTCTTTGCACGCGCGAATGAATTGCGCGACGGACTCTGTCGACGGAAATGCATCCGGCGTTACGCCGCCGGTGCGGATCTTCGCGCGTAGGCCGGCGCGGGCGATTGCGTCGAGGTCCGTGCTTTCGACGAACGCACCGGGAGCGGCGCCTTCGATTTCTTTCACTTCATCGATGCCGAGGATGCTCAGCGGAAAATTGGACGGCACTTCGTGTGCGCGCGCGGCGGGCACGACGAACTTGCCGAGCGCGAACGCGTGCTCGCCTTCGCGATAGCGCGCGTAGTTGCGCACTGCGTCCTCCATCGAAAGCGCGGCGGGCGGAAAGAGTCCCGCGTAATCGATGAGGTGCTCGAGCAGAACGCGCAGCGAATGTTTCATTCGTCGCGGAAATGCTTTTCGAGGCCTTGCCAGCAGCGCCAGTAGTCGCGTTGCAGCGACGGCGTCTCCATCGCGAATTTCGTCGGACGGATGACGTGGCGCGACTCGAACATGAACGCGAGCGTGTCGCCGAGGTAATGCGGCTCGAGTGTGGCGCTCGATGCGGCTTCGAATGTGGCCGCGTCGGGACCGTGCCCCGACATGCAGTTGTGCAGGCTCGCTCCGCCGGGCACGAAGCCTTCGGCCTTCGCGTCGTACACACCATAAATCAGCCCCATATATTCATTCATGATATTGCGATGGAAATACGGTGGCCTAAAGGTGTGCTCCGCGACCATCCACCGCGGCGGGAAGATCACGAAGTCGCAGTTCGCGGTGCCGGGAATCTCCGAGGGCGACGTGAGCACGGTGAAGATCGACGGGTCGAGATGGTCGAACGAGACGCTGTTGATCGCATTGAAATTCGCAAGATCGTATTTGTACGGAGCGTTGTTGCCGTGCCACGCGACAACGTCGAGCGGCGAGTGATCGATGCGTGCGGACCACAGCCGTCCCTCGAATTTCGCGACGAGCGTGAAATCGCCTTCGCGATCTTCGTACGCAGCGACGGGCGTGAGAAAGTCGCGCGGATTCGCGAGTCCGTTCGCGCCGATCGGGCCGAGGTCCGGGAGGCGGAACGGGAGGCCGAGGGTTTCGCAGATGTAGCCGCGCGCCTGGCCTTCGACGTCGACCGCAAACTTCGCGCCGCGCGGAATCACCGCGATCTCGCCGGGCCGCACGTCGACGATGCCGAGCTCCGTCCGAATCGTGATCGCGCCGAGCTCGGGAACGATGAGCAGCTCACCGTCCGCATCGTAGAAAAATCGATCTGTCATTGAACGATTCGCGGTGTAGATGTGAATCGCGATGCCGTCGTTGTACGCGATCGTCGTCAGTCCATCGACGAAATCCGCCGGCGCGGAAGGAATCGGCAGCGGATCCCATCGCAATTGATTCGGCGACGCCGGCGTCTCGTCCGGCTTTTCGCGCAACAACGAAAACGGCTCGTGCAACACGCTCGGACGGATGCGATACAGCCACGAACGCTTTTGCGCGTGACGCGGCGCAGTGAACGGCGATCCGCTGAATTGCTCGGCGTACAAGCCGAGCGCAACGCGCTGCGGCGAGTTCTGCCCGCGAGGCAAAGCGCCTTCAATCGCCTCGGTCGCGAATTCGTTGTTGAAGCCGGATTGGTACATGTGATCGGTTGTCAGTGATCTGGGAGATGACCGGCGACGACGAATCACATCGATCACCGATCACCGATCACAGCCTCACAGATTCCCCCTCTTCTCCTGCTCGCGCTCGATCGACTCGAACAGCGCGCGGAAGTTTCCTTTGCCGAATCCGCGACTTCCCTTCCGCTGGATGATCTCGAAGAAGACGGTCGGGCGATCCTGCACGGGCTTGGTGAAGATCTGCAGCAGATAGCCTTCGGCGTCGCGGTCGACGAGGATGCCGAGGTCTTTGAGAACATCCATCGGCTCATCGAGGGGGCCGACTCGCTCGGGCAGTTCGGCGTAATACGAATCGGGCACGCGCAGAAATTCGAGGCCGTTGTCGCGCAGCTTCGTGACCGTCGCGATCACGTCTTTGCACAGCAGCGCGATGTGCTGCACGCCAGGGCCGAAATACGCCTCGAGGTATTCCTGGATCTGGCTCTTCTTCTTCCCGTCGGCCGGCTCGTTGATCGGGAACTTCACGACGTGCGAGTCATCGGACATCACGATCGACATCAGCGCCGAATACTCCGTCGAGATGTCCTTGTCGTCGAACGTGATGTAGCGCGAGAAGCCCATCACCTTGCTGTAGTACTCGCACCAGCGATTCATCGCGCCGAGCTCCACGTTGCCGACGACGTGATCGATCGCGGCGATGCCGACGCCCTCGCCTTCGATCTCTGCGGCTGCGAAGCCCGGAAGAAATGGGCCGTTGTAATCGACGTACGAGATGAACGAGTGCAGCGTGTCGCCGTACGTTTTGATCGACGCGCGGCGGATCGCACCGTTCGCGTCCTTCACGTCATGCGGTTCGACCGCCGGCGTCGCACCGCGACGCACCGCTTCGGCGAACGCGAAGTCGGCGTCCTCGACGAGCAGCGCAATGTCGCGCGCGCCGTCGCCGTGCTGGCGAATGTGCTCGCTCGCGGGATGCCGCGGATCGAACGGCGTCGACAACACGAAGCGCACCTTTTGCTGCGCGAGCACGTACGATGCGGTCTGCCGGTTGCCGGTCTCGAGTCCGCTATACGCGAGCTGCGAGAAACCGAACGCCTTGCGGTAGAAAAATGCCGCCTGCTTCGCGTTCCCGACCCAGAACTCGACGTGATGAATGCGCTTCAGCTTCAGCGGATTGCCGCCCGAGGCGGCGACGTCGCGGAGGGTG
>DATKFO010000805.1:0-3288 GCA_035544355.1 Thermoanaerobaculia bacterium | reverse complement strand
CGGTGGCGGTGGAGGAGGCGGCGCTGACGCGGAGGAACTTCCTCCACCGCTGCCGCTGCTCGAGCTGCTGCCGCCCGAATCGCCGCTCGACGATGACGAACGGCCGCTCGAGTGATCGCCGGACGAGCCGCGGTTTCTGCCGCTGCTTCCGCTGCTGTTGCCGCCATCCGAATCGCGCGGGACGACGCGCGCGCCGCCGATGCGATCGATGATGCGTCGCGGAACGTCGCTGCTGCTGCCCTTCTCGCGCTCGGTCGTCGCCGGCGGATGATCGTTTGAGCTTCCGCCTTCGCTGCCGCGCGAACCGCGATCGCGCCACAACTTGTCGCCAGGCTCCTGCGCAGTGCCGGTGGACGGCGCCGGCTCCTTCGTTTCCTCGACAGGCTCCGCGGGCCGGCCGATGCGATCGCGCCAGTTCGGAGTCACCGGCGCAACCTCGGCACCATCACTCGGCTCGCGCTCGATGCGGCCCGGCGTGTCGCGGACCGGTTCGCGAGGCTCGGCATTGCGCCAGTTCGTGTCGTTACCGCGACGGATTCCGCCGTCGTTGTTGCGCGTACCGCCGTCGTTGCTGCGCGTGCCGCTGTCGCCGTTGCGATTGATACGACCGGTGTCGACGCTCGATCCCGGCGTCGGCGCAACGCTGCCGCGTCCGATCGGAGCCACGCCGCCGCTGCCAATCGGCGCAACACTTCCACCGCCGATCGGCGCGATGCTGCCACCGCCGACCGTCACCGTTGCCCCGGGCGACTTCGTCGAATCGGTGGGGCGCGTGCGCACCACGCGATCGCGAATGCTCGATCCGAGGTCCGGGTCCCGGCGGATGAACGGAGTCAGATCCGCCGGAGACCCGGTCTCGTTGCCGGTACCACTTCCGTTCGTACGGCGTTGAATCGCCGCAGACGGATCCCTGAATTCGTTGCGAGTGAAACGCGCGGGATTGCTCGAGATCGTCGCGAATCCACCGTCGCCGCCGCGCTGCAGACGCTGACGCACGGCATCGGTCGTCAGCGCTGCGCGATCGACGCGCGTCGAGACGATGTTGTTCGCATCGAGGAACGTCCACGGCTGCAGGTCGACGTCGCGCACGCGCACGCGTCCGTAGAAGCCGTATCCGAAATCGATTCCGTGACGGCGGTACGGCTGATACGCCCAGTTGTAGTACGGGCGATAGCAATCCCACCAACCCGAAGGAGCCCAGCCGATGTAGCCGGGGCTGTACCACCAGTACACCCACGCCGGCGCGTAGCCGCCGCCCGGCACCCACACCCAGCCGTAACCCGGATCGAATGCCCAGCGGCCGTAGTGATACGGCAGCCATCCCCATGGCTCGTATGAAACCCACACGAGGCAGCCGGAGCGGCCGCGGATCCAATAGCCGTTGTAGTACGGACGCCAGCCGGCACCAACGTACGGACGCCACGAATATCCGATTCCGGTCACGTACACCCAGCGGCCGTACGAATCGAAGTCGTCGTCGTAATACGCGAAGCGATTGTCGAGATAGCGGCTCGTGCGCTGACCGTAGCGCTCGATGCGCTTCATGAACCAGCGCTCGAAGTCATCGCTCGTGGTGCTCGAGACCTGCGAGATGTCGCTGAGACCGCGATCGTCGACTTCGGCGGTCTCGCCGCTGCGAAGCCGCGTCGAACGATTCGGCGTGCGCACTTCGATCGTGCCTTCGAACACAGTGACGCGATCGGCGCCGTGCGCGTCGCTCTCGACGGAGTACAGCGCTTCATGCGATGCGACGTAGCTCGCGTTCGAGGTGTCGAGGCGGACGAAGTCGCGCCCGAGGTCGGTGCGGAAGACCATCACCTTGCCGTAGCGCAGCTCGGCGATCGTCTGCGACGCATCGCCTTCGTAGCTGTCGAGCATCGACTTGAAGAGCAGCGACGTTGCGCGATCGATCGCGACGATGTTGCCGTCGGAGAGCCGGATCTCGGAACGGCCGCGGCGGCTCGTGACGACCTCGTCGCCCGGGAAGACCGGGAGGTTCACGCGCACGTCGATCTCGCGGCCGTCTTCGCCCTGGCGAACGACGGTGCCGCCATCGTCGTACGCGAAGTACGACTGATGCTTGTCGGGTGCAGCGGAAAGAGGAATCGCGAGGATCAGTGTGAGGAATGTGAGGACTGCGGCTTTGCGCATATCAGGTTCTCCCAGCCAGACGCCACTGATTGCGCGCGCTGTGCCACGGCAAGGATGAGTATTCCTCATGTGTTTTCAGTGGGTTGGCGAGTGTTGGAAGGTCGCGGCCGTTACAAAGTGTCCACAAATTGTGAGCGCCTGTCTTGTGTGGGTGGCGGGTAATGTGGCACAGACACTCTTGTCTGTGCGCCCCGCGCGGAAGGAGCCGATGCACATGGGGTCCGGCCTCCCGAGTGCGCACAGACAGGAGTGTCTGTGCCACATTTCGAGGCGGCTCCAAATCAGGTCCCGTACTGGAGCCTCTGCGCGAGGATCGACGGCAATCCGGCCTTGAGAATCGACGTCTGCGTTTTGCGGTAGTCGTATTCGGCGCGGAAGAATTGCACGGTCATTTTCTTCGAGTCGAACATCGCGAAGGACGATGCGGGGTTGCGATCGCGCGGCTGGCCGACGGAGCCGGGATTGATCAGGTAGCGGCAATTCGGATCGAGCTTCACGGTCGCTTCCTCGCGCACGGAGAATCCGCGCACGCGCATGTGCGGGTCAATCGAGAAGACCACGGGCAGATGCGTGTGGCCGTACAGGATCACGCGTGCGTCGGTCATCATCAGTACCTGCGCGGCGTGATATTCGTTGAACACGTATTCGTCTTCGTCGTGCGGCGCGCCGTGGCAGAGCTTCACGCCTTCTTCGGCGTCGAGCGGGCCAAGGGGAAGGTCGCGGAGGAAGCGGCGATTGGGCGGCGAGAGATGCTCGCGCGTCCAGAGCGCGGCGTATTTCGCGGCGTGATTGAAGCCGGCCGCGTCATCGAGTCCGGCGGCGACGCGATCGTGGTTGCCGCGGATGTAGATCTTCGCCCCGCGCATCTTGCGCATCACATCGAGCACCTGATTCGGTTGCGCGCCGTAGCCGACGAAATCACCGAGGCAGACGACGGAGTCGAATTTCTTGCGGCGCACGCGCGCCAGCACCGCGCGCAACGCTTCGGCGTTCGAATGCAGATCGCTGATGACGAGCGCTCTCATGCGCGCCTGCTCCATGCAGACTTCTTCGCCGACTCGAGCACGCTCTTCGGCAGCTCGAGCAGGAGACGCTCGACGATCTCGTTCGGCGTGTCCTCTTCGCGGATTTCGAGAG
>DATKFO010000804.1:0-6264 GCA_035544355.1 Thermoanaerobaculia bacterium | reverse complement strand
GTGGAGGGCGGGGCGTTCGGGCACACGGGATTCACGGGAACGTCCGTGAGGGTGGAGGGGGACCGCATCGCGGTGCTGCTCACGAATCGCGTGCATCCGATCGCCGCGGCGAACGTGATGTCGCGGATACGCGCACAGTTTTACAGTTTAGGAGTGCGGCGGCGGTAGCCGCCGCTTTGCGATCTTCGAGCGCTCAGCCCACAACCACCCGAGAATCGCTTCTTTGATGTTGTCGAGTGCTTCCTTCTCGTCGCGTCCTTGCGAGACGCAACCTGGCAGCGCTGGGCATTCGGCGACGAGCCAGCCGTCGGATTCTTCGATCGTCACGTGGAAGGTCATCGCGTTCAAGATACTAAAGCGGTGGCTTTGCCACCGCACTCCTAGACCACACACTCCCCTCCGCCCATGCCGCCGCTTTCGCGTACAACGGCTTCGCGTCTTCGCCGCTTGCCTCTGCCAACTTTGCGTACATCCACAACGTTTCGGCGAGGAGCGGGTCGGGGTCGGTGTAGTCGTCGCGGAAGCGGGTTTCGAGGAGCTCGACGTTGTCGCGATACAGGCGCAGCGCGGCTTCGCGATCACCGGCGCGGAGGTGGATGTACGCGAGCGCGAGGGCCTGGAACTCCTGGATCTGCGGATACTGCGCGATTTGTTCCTGCATGAGGCGCGTGGCTTCAGAAAGATCGCGGCCGAGATGCGCGAGGCACAACGCGATGCCTTCGCGAGCGGCGGGATCGGAGGATTGTTTGTATGCAGCGATCGCTTCTTCGAAGCGGCCGAGGAGCTTGAGCGCTTCGGCTCGATGCAATGGATCGCGCGCAGCGGCGGCGACGGCCTCTTCGTAGCGGCCTTGTTGGATCAGCTGCTGGACGTTCGTGACCGGCTTCTGCGAGAACATCCACGCGACGAGCCACGCGATCAGCGCGATGGCGACGAGCAGCGTGATTGCAGGAATCATTTCGGTTTCTGCGCAGGCGCGGGCGCCGGCGGCGCTGGTGCGGGCGCCACGGCGCCCGGCTCGACGATGTAGGTGTGCATCATCTGCGGCCGCCCTTCGTACTGAAATTTCAGCTCGGGCATCGGCTGCGGCTTCGTTTCATCGACACGATTCGAGAGATCGGTGATCTCGGTGAGCGGCACCGCCGGCGAATCGGTCACTGCGTTTGCGTTGCGCGACGTCACGAACGAATGCAGTCCGGCGAGGATGAGAAACGCGACGATCACGCTCGCGGTGACAACGACGCCCTGCCGCTGCCGCGCGTATTCGAGCACGCTCTCGGACGTCGTCAGCTCACGTGGACGAAACACTTCCTGCAGCAGCGCATCCGTATCGACTTTCTCGCCGGTGCGCGGATTTGCGCCGCAGTAGGGACAGAGCCGCGCGGTCGTGTCGATCGACCGGTGGCAGGCGACGCACTCCGCCTTAGTCATTGGCGCGGAACGATATGTCAACGCTGAACGGAGCCGCAACGGGAATGCCGTTCTCGGTCGCGGGGCGGAATCTCCACGATTGCACCGCCGCGATCAGTTGCGCCGTCTGTCCCGGAATCGCATCGCGCACGTTGATGTCCTTCACCTTTCCGTCGGCGCCGATGACGAGATCGAGGCGCGCGGTCGTGTTGCGATCGACGTGCACGTCGGGGATCGGCTGGTATTGCGGAACGGGCTTCGTGCGAATCGAGATCGCAGGATGCGATTCGGAGCTCGAGATCTGCGACGGCGGCATCGGATCGACGACGCGGCGCTGCGGTGCCTGCGCATACGCGGGTCCCGTTAGCGTGCGCGGATCGGTGAGCGCGAGTTTTTTCTCCGCGCGCACACGCGCCGCGAGCTGCGTGTACTCCGCGGACGAGACCGCGGTCGCATCCGCGCGTTGATATTCGTTCGGCACACCCACCGCAATGTTCGGAGCCGGCGCACTCGTAATCGGCGCCTCGGCAATCCCTCCCGGCTCGTTCATCGGAACGAGCGGCACGTCGGAGCGCGGGATCGGTCGCGAATCGGTCTTCTCCTTCACCGGCAACGGCGCGTTCTTCGGCGCGTCCTTTCCGTGGAAGAGCGAGCCGAGTCCGAACGAGATGATGACGAGCGCGACGAAGCTGCCGGCGAGCACCACAAAACGATTGGCGCGATTTTGCAAAAAGCCGGGCTCGGGAGCGGGCACAGGCGCGGCCACGGGTTTGGATCGGACGGGCTGCGACTGATCCCAGTTGCAGAACGGGCAGATCGCCGACCACTCGTCGATCAGCCGGTCGCATCGGATGCAGCGCTTTCGCTCGCTCATTACGGGCTCATTGCTGCAACCGGCGTACCGCGCCGTTTTGCAAAACGAGAATCGCGTCGCTCGTGATCGCAAATCCTTGCGGCGGAATGTCTTTCGCGAGCACCGAGCTCTTCGATTTCGACACGCGATAGAGCGTGCCGCTGCTCGAGTCGTACGCGAGCCACGTCGATCCGCGTACTACAACGCGGTCGATGCCGGTCGGAAATTGGGACGTTCGATTCGAGTAGAGACCGAGTCCGAGGAGACCGCGGATGAAGCCGCGCGCGATCGCTTGCGTCATCGATTGATTGCCTTCGACGACCCAGAGCTTTTTCGCGGACGGGTCGGCGATCGCAAGCGTGTGGCCGGAGATCGCGAGATCGGTTGGCACCGCGCCGACCTTGATGTCGCGGGTCGGTTTCATCGTCGCGATGGAGAACGTGGAGATCTTCGCGTCGCGCGGACGGACGAGATAGCCGGTGCGGCCGTCGGTCTCGAAGTCGGACGCGAACGGCGCGATGCGCACGCTGCGCGTGATCGTGAAGCGCGCGAGATCGATTTCCTGGACGATGCCTTCGAGCCGCGAGTACGCGTAGAGCTTGCGATTCGCGATGCGAAGAAATGCCGGATCGGCGGCGAGTGTGAGGGACGCTCTCGTGCCGTCCGCGCCGATCCGTTCGAGAGCTCGAGCATCTCGCTCGAGGATATAAAGCGTGTCATTCACAAATACGCCGTCGACCGGTGTTTCGTTGACACGCATTACCGTTTCGTGACGGGACGCGAGCTGGATGACGCGAACGTCGTTGTGCAGGCCGTCGATCACCGCGACGCGATCGTTGCCGGCGATGAGCTGCGAGGGGTACGCCGGGGCGACGATTTGGACTGCAGCGACCAACGTTGCTGCGATCCATAACGTCCGCCGTTGTCTCGTGTGGCACAGACACTCTTGTCTGTGCGCGCCGCGCGGGATGAGCCGATGCACGCTGGGCTCCGGCCTCCCGAGTGCGCACAGACAAGAGTGTCTGTGCCACATTTTGAGACGCTCCCGCCACAGTCCAAAGATCACAATGCCTCCAACTTCACGGGCTCGAGCAGCAACACATCGCCCGCGACGCCGAGCACGCGATACGTGAGCCGCGCGCGCGGCGCGAACGTGCCGGCGAAGATCGTCGGCTCGGAAAACCTGAATGGCACTCCGTCGATCGTTCCCGATTCGAAGGTCGTTCCGGTTTCGCCGTCGAATTGGACGATCGACGTGAACGTCATGCGATCGAGTGCGACGCGTTGTTCGGGTGTGAGTTGTTCGAAGGATGTGAGCAGCGCACGCAGATCCGACAAGTTCGCGACGGGTTGCGATTCCGTTTCGCGGCGCAGCGTTTTCAACGTTTCGTTGTCGGGAAATTGTGCGAGCAGCGCATCGATCGTCGCGCGCGCGGCGCGATTTTCGCCGTGTACGAGCTGCGCGATCGCGCGCCGCATTTTTCCGCCGGTCGTCGAGTCGTCGATGTCAGCGGATGGAACGTGTTTGCGATATTCGCGAATGAGCGTCATCGAGAACGGATTCGCGTCGAACGCGTCGGCGAAGTAACGCTCGCGCTCGGTGTCGCTCTTCGCGAGACGTGCGAGTCCTGCGAGCGCGGTTGCGTCGTCGCTGCGTGCATCGAGCACGCGCTGGTATTGCACACGCGCATTTGCATCGTCGCCGCGCTTTTCGTACAACGCCGCGAGCCGCAACTGTGCGCGGTTCAGCAGCGAGAGATACGCGGCTGCGTCGCCGCGCGCTGTTGAATAGATCTCGAACGATTCCTGACGCGCGACGTCTTCGCGCAGCGATGCGAACTGCTTCGATCGCAGCGCCTCCGTCACCGTCACGAGCAAGCGCTCCGCTTCGGCGGTATCGCCGGCATCGATCAGCGCCGATGCGAGCGCGTGCTGGTACACGCGCAGATCGAGTGGCTCGTCCGCAAGCGCGACGGCATTTCGCGCCGCAGCGACAGCCTTGCGCGGACGTCCGAGCACCGTCATCGCGGACGCGTAGAGATTCCACGTCTTCGCGGAATCGCTCGTGTAGCGAATCGACTCTTCGAGCAATTCGAACGCGCGTGCGTCGTCGCCGAGCTTCGCCTTCGCGAGTGCGGCGTAGGCGGTCGCGGTCGCGTAGCGCGTCATGTCGGAATCGCGGCGCGCATCGATGCGCTCGTTCGATGCGAGATCGAATGCCTTCGCGTATTCGGTGCGCGCCAAAGAACGTTCGTTGCGCGCGGCGCGGACGTCGCCTAGGTTCAGGCGGCCGGAGAGTTGCGCGAGGAAGTTCTTCGAGGTCGCGAGCTGCTTCTCCATCTGCGCGATCTCGAAATCGGATGCGATGCGTGTTTGCGCGAGCAGCAGCACCGCGAGCACGAGCGCGTTCATCGCGCGAAGTACCCCTTGCGTGCGGTGACGACGGCGATGCCGCTGCGCTTCGACGTGATCGCGATCGTGCGCCAGCCGCGCTGCGTGCCGTGGCTTTGGTAGACGAGTGTGTAGCGGCTATTGATGTCTTCGAGCACGCGATGCAATTCGCGGCGGATGGTGTCGCGCGACGCGCTCGCGATCGTGCCGCCGGTGTTGCTCGCCGCGCGCTCGAGAAAATGGCTGGCGTTGCCGAGGACGATCGCGTGGACGACGGTGTGCGTCGTGCTGATCTTGCGCAGCGCGTCTTCCTCCGACAGCACGCTGTTGCGATCGCCGCCGTCGGTGATCACGATCGCGTACGTGCGCTGCGTCGACGGAATCGATGCGACGGCGTCGCGCAGCGATGTGCCACCCGAGGGTTTTGCGTTGACGCGGCCGACTGGCTGCGCCTTCGCGACGTTGTGGTTGAACAGGATCAGCGACGACGTGTCGCCGGCGCGGAGTTGCGAAAGCTCCGATTCGATCGCGTGCAGCGCGGCCTCGAGTTTTCCCTCGCCCATGCTCAGCGAGCGATCGACGACGAACGCGAAATGCGCGGGCGCCCGCGTGGCGGTGATGCTGCGAATTGTCTGCTCGACACCGTTCTCGCGCACGCGCAGATCGTCTGCGCGAATCGTGCGCGACGCTCGCAGGCGCAGCGGCACCTCGACGACGTCGACATCCATCGTCTCGCCCGCAGTGAGCGCCGCAGTCGTGATCGTAGCGGTCTCCGAGTTGCGATAGCCGTTCGACCACACCTTCGCGCTGATCGTGCGCGACTCGAGCGTCGCGCCGAAATCAAACGCGATGCGCCACGGCGCGGTGCGCGCGACGCCGGCGAGCTTGCCATCCACGGAAAATTCGACGCGATCGACATTCGTCGCGTTCGTCGTGATCTCGATCGCCGTCGGTCCGATCGCCTGCGCGCCGGGCTGCGGGGAGACGAATGTGAGGAAAAGGGAGAGGAAGGCGCCGGTCACTGAAAATGGGAAACGACGCCAGCAAAAAATAACTTTCATTTGAGTGCGGCAGACCGTCTCAAACCGATCGAACGTAGGACAGGCTTCAGCCTGTCCCGCTCAGCGACACATGTCGGGGGGACAGGCTGAAGCCTGTCCTACGTCTTCGCATCCCCAAAGCGGCGGCGCGGCCGCCACACTCCAAATTACAATGCCGCCATGCTTCAGCCCGACACGCTCCTCGGCACCTACCGGCTGATCGGCCGCATCGGCGTCGGCGGCATGGGTGAGGTGTGGAAGGCCGAGGATACGCGGCTCGGGCGAGTCGTCGCGATCAAGATCCTTCCGCCGGCCGTCGCGAGCGATGCGGATGCGATCGCGCGCATGAAACGCGAAGCGCGCACCGCGGCGCAGCTGTATCACCCGAACATCGCGACGATTCACGCGTTCGAGGAAATCGACGATCGCCTGTTTATCGTGATGGAGTTCGTGGAAGGGGAGTCGCTCGCGCGAGCGCTCCATCGCGGGAAGATTGCCGAGGCGGAGATTTGTCGGATTGGGCGCAGCGTTGCGGATGCGCTTGCGGAGGCGCACGAGAAAGGCATCGTG
>DATKFO010000803.1:0-8137 GCA_035544355.1 Thermoanaerobaculia bacterium | reverse complement strand
CGCCCGCTCGCCGACACCTCGGGCCGCGAGTCGAAGCTCACGTTTCTCGGCTTCGGGCAGATCGGCCGCGCTCTTTCCGCGCAGCTCATCGCGCAGGAAAAACATCTGCGCAGCGAGCTCGGACTCGACATCAAAGTCGTCGCACTCGCCGATCGATCCGGAGTGAAAGTCGTCGAGAAGGGATTCGCGCCCGCCGCGCTGCAGAAACTCGCGAAACAGAAAGCGACCGGCGCGCGCCTCTTCGACGGCGACTCGCTGCTCACCATTCCGCAGTTGCAAGCGGCGATGGAGAAGGAGCTGTGGCTCCTGCCCTCGCATCGCCCGATCCTCGTCGACCTCACGTCCGAAGAAACCGCGCCGCTCATTCAGAAAGCGCTCGAGAACGGATTCCACATCGTCCTCGCGAACAAGAAACCGCTCGCGGTCTCGCAAATCGCATTCGACGAGTTGATCGACACCGCGAAACAGCGCGGCCTCGCGCTGCGCTACGAAGCGACCGCCGGCGCGGGACTCCCCGTGCTCGACACGCTCGCGAAACTGCAGGAAGCCGGCGACCGCGTCGAACAAATTCTCGGCTGCTTCTCCGGCACACTCGGATTTCTGATGACCGCGCTCGAAGACGGCAAGCCGTTCAGCGAAGCCGTGCGCGAGGCGTGGAAGCTCGGCTACACCGAGCCCGATCCGCGCGACGATCTTTCGGGCCGCGACGTCGCGCGCAAAGCGCTCATCCTCGCCCGCACGCTCGGACGCAGACTCGAGTTCGACGAGATCACGCTCGAATCGTTGTACACGACGAGCGTCGATGACGACGATCCCGCACGCTTCGTCGACAAACTGAAATCGCTCGACGCCGATTGGGCCGACCGCGTCGCACGCGCGAAACGCGACGGCAAGAAACTCCGCTACGTCGCGAAGATCGGCAAACGCGCGATCCGCGTCGGCATCGAAGCCGTCCCCGAAAGCTCGCCGATGGGCGGCCTCCGCGGAACCGCGAATCAGGTCGTGATCTATTCGAAGCGCTACCACAACAACCCGCTCGTCGTGACCGGCCCCGGCGCCGGCGCGCAAGTCACCGCCGCGGGCGTGCTGAACGACATCGTGGCCATCACGATGACGGAGCGGAGAAGCGCTGCCCGTTCCCCGATGCCCGTTGCCCGGAAAGTCCGATGACTCTTCCGGCAACCGGCAACCGGCAACTGGCAACCGCCTTCGCGCCGGGCTCGATCGGCAACGTCGGCCCCGGCTTCGACGTCCTCGGGCTGGCCGTCGACGGCATCGGCGATCGCGTGACGGTCGAGCTCACCGATGGCGAGTCGCGCGTCGCGAGCGTCACCGGCCGCGATGCGGACCTCGTTCCGCTCGACGCCACGCGCAACGCCGCGGCGATCGCAGCACTCGCGTACCTCCGTCCGTACGGGCGTCGCGCGATCGTGAGCATCGAAAAAGGTCTGCCGCTCGCGGGCGGGATGGGCGGGAGCGCCGCGTCGAGCGTGGGTGGCGCGTACGCAGCGGCGCTCGCGATTGGCGATGACATCGACACAAACAAAATCATCGCGGCGGCGCTCGAAGGCGAATCCGCCGTCGCGGGCCGTCATCTCGACAACATCGCACCCTGCGTCCTCGGCGGACTCGCGCTCGTACGCAGCGTCGATCCGATCGACGTCGTCGCGCTGCCGGTGCGCGCAGCGTGGTGGGTCGCGCTCGTCACACCGCGCGTGCGCATTCAAACGAAAGAAGCACGCGCGCTGCTGCCGCAGGAATGCGATCGCGCGACGTGGATTCAGCAGATGGCCAACACGACCGCGCTCGCGCATGCGTTTGCGATCGGCGATGGCGATCTGCTGCGCCGCGCACTCGACGACAAATACGCAGAGCCGCGCCGTGCCGCGCTCATCCCGCGCTTCTACGACGTCAAACGCGCCGCACTCGACGCAGGCTCGCTCGGCAGCTCCATCAGCGGCTCCGGGCCGACGATCTTCGCGATCGCCGCTGATGAAACCGCCGCGCGCGCGTGCGCCGACGCAATGCAACACGCATTCGCGGACATCGAATCGAGCGCGCACGTGGGTCCGATTGCAAAACAAGGAGTTCGGAGAGAAACCTGAACGCGGAACGATGAACACGGAACGATGAACGAAGACCCCTCGCTGCTTCCGTTCCGTGTTCCGTGTTCCGTGTTCCGCGTTGTTCGGAACGATTGCACGATGAACCGCGGTACTTGCACGTTCCCCGTTCATCCTTCATCGTTCACCGTTCCAATGTCTGAATGGCTGCAATGCGTCACCTGCGCGCGTCGCTACGACGCGAACGAGATTCGCTACACCTGCGATTGCGGTGGACTCCTCTCCGTCGAGCGCGACGGCATCCTCGATCGCGATTCGTTCGATGATCGCCGCACGTCGCGTGCGCCGATCGATCAGAGCGGCGTGTGGCGCTTTCGCGAAGGCGTGCTCAACATCGATCGCGTCGTCACGCATCCCGAAGGCGCGACGCGGCTCTACGAGCGCAACGGAATCTTCTTCAAACACGAAGGCGAAAATCCGACCGGCTCGTTCAAAGATCGCGGCATGACCGTCGCGGTCACACAGGCGGTGCGCGTCGGCGCGCGCGCGGTTGCGTGCGCATCGACCGGCAACACGAGCGCCTCACTCGCTGCGTACGCGGCGCAGGCAGGACTGCGCGCGATCGTCTTCGTGCCGAGCGGAAAAATCGCGAGCAGCAAGCTCGCGCAGACGCTCGCGTACGGCGCGACGTGCCTGCAGGTGCGCGGCGATTTCGACGACGCCATGCGCCTCGTGCGCGAAGCGTGCGCGTCGCTCGGCATCTACCTCGTCAACTCGATCAATCCGTTTCGCATCGAAGGGCAGAAGACGATCGTGTGGGAATTGCTGCAGGACCTGCAGTGGCAAGCCCCCGACTGGATCGTCGTCCCCGCCGGCAACCTCGGCAACACCAGCGCGTTCGGCAAAGCGCTGCGCGAAGCGCACGCGCACGGCTGGATCGAGCGCATGCCGCGCCTCGCGTCGATTCAGGCGAGCGGCGCGAATCCGTTCTATCGCAGCTTCACCGAAGCGTTCGCGACGCGGCATCGCGTCACTGCGGAGACCGTCGCGAGCGCGATTCGCATCGGCGATCCCGTCAGCCACGACAAAGCCGTCGCCGCGATTCGCGACACCCACGGCGTCGTCGAACAGGTCACCGACGCGGAGCTCATGGCCGCGAAGCGCGAGATCGACGCGATGGGCATCGGCTGCGAGCCCGCCTCCGCGACGACGCTCGCGGGCGTGAAGAAACTCCGCGCGTCCGGCGTGATGCGCGACGGCGAACAGATCGTCTGCGTGCTCACGGGCAACATCCTCAAAGATCCGGAAGCGAACATGCGGCCGGAGAACGTTGTGGAGATCGACGCGACGATCGCGGCAGTGGAGAGAGTGCTCGAACTACAATGAGTCCGTGCTGCGACGGACGCGCGTTCTCCTTGCAATCGCACTCTTGATCGGCTGCAAAGACAGCCCGACCGAGCCCACGCAGGACAACCGCCCGCGCGGACGTCTCGCCGGCGTCGTCACGATCGGACCGAACTGCCCTGGGCCGACGACCACGACTCCCTGTCCCACGCCGCCGTCCGCGTACGCCGCGCGCAAAGTGCGCGTCTACAACGAGACGAAATCGAGCCTGCTCTTCACCGTCGACATCGACTCGAGCGGCTTGTACGTCATCGATCTGCTGCCGGGCAAATACACGATCGACCTGCAGCCATTCGGGATCGATCACAGCGCCGAAGTGCCGGCCGTCGTCGAGATCGTCGCGCGCACGGTGACGACGCTCGACATCAACATCGACACCGGCTTGCGCTGAGTCAGCGATTCGCGCTAAGTCAGCGATTCTGGCGCGCGGATTCCTTCAGCAGCGGCGCGAACAGATCGCGCACGTTGTCCGCGTTGTCGAAATACATCCCGCTGAGAATCAGGCTGTGGACGACACGTCCCTGCCGGACGACGAAGATGTTGCCGACGCTGGCGTTCCCATTCCTGAGCACGGCCGCGTAGTGCTGATCGCCGAACGTGATGAGCTCCGGCCACTCGTACACTTTGATTTTCCGGCTCGCCAGAAAGATGCCCGCGTTGTAGCCGCCGACCCGGGTGCGAAACGCACGCATCGCGAACAATTCGGAGTGCGCGATCTCCGCTTCGGACGAGAGATACAGCCCCTGTTTCGCGGCAGGATCTTTGTGGGAGTCATATTGGTACTCGACGGTGAGCGCGCCATCGATGCCGCGCGACGACTGGATCGTCGCGCACTTCGCGGGTGTGAGGCCGCCGACCCCGAGCTCGGTCAACTGCGCATCGGTGACGACGAGCTGCTTCTCCGCAGCCGTCGGCGCACGCGGCGTGAGGAAGCGCGCGCCGAAAATCACGAGCACGACCAGCGCGATGACGAGCACCACGCCGACAGCGATGACGAAGGCCTTCATCGTCTGAAACACTTCGGGCGGCACGCGGCCGCCCGAGCTCAACGTCGCGCGCGAAACGCGCGCTACGCCTTGAGGTGCTTGTTGACGAGTGCGGTCATCTCGAACATCGAGACCTGATCCTTGCCGCCGAAGATCTTGCGGAGCTTGTCGTCGGCGTTGATCATCCGCTTGTTCGTCTGGTCCTGCAGACCATTGGCCTTGATGTAATCCCAAACCTTCTTCGTGACTTCACTGCGCGGCTTCGGCTCGGCACCGATGATGGCCGCGAGATCGGCACTCGGAGTTACCAGGGCAGCCAAACCTTTGCCCCCACCTGAACTTTTCGTCGTTGCCATATCAACCTCGCTACTCGATTTCCTGCGGATTCTCTGCCGAGTTACGCGCTTACGTCAACGCACCGCATGGAATCCTCGGATGAAGTCGCTCTGTTTTCGCCTGTCCCGGCCGATGAATTCGATCAGGAACCGCCCCTCATCGCCGGCAGGACTCATGCCTTCGCCGACAGGATCGAAGTCTCCGCCGACGGGGTCGATGCCGTCGGCGACGAGATCGATGCCTTCCGCGACGAGATCGATGCCGTCGTCGTCGAGATCGATGCCGTCCGCGACGAGATAAATGCCGTCGTCGTCGAGATCGATGCCGTCCGCGACGAGATCGATGCCTTCGCCGTCGAGATCGATGCCTTCCGCGACGAGATCGATGCCTTCCGCGACCATTTAGAAATCGGCCACCTGCGATCTTGCGGCCAAATTTTGGACGAGGCGGTGGACAGGTGACCGAGCTCGTCCGGTAACCGTCCAAGAGTCACCAGTCGGGCCGCCGAATGGCTGTGTCACAATCGAGCGCATCCATGTTCGTCATCCGCGACGTCTTCCGCTGCAAGCCGGGCAAGGCGAAGGAGCTGATCGAGCGCTTCAAGCGCACGATCCCGGAGATGGAGCGCGAGGACAAGTTCACGAACATCCGCCTGATGGTCGACGCCGTCGCGGATTATTGGACCGTCATCCTCGAAGCGGATTGCCCGTCGCTCGACGATTTCGAGCGGCACCTGCGCGAGTTCGGCACGCGCCCCGCGGTGCGCGAAGCGCTCGACGGCTACATGGATCTCATGGAAGGCGGCCGGCGCGAAATCTACCGGCTGGTCTGAGCCATGGAATTCCGTTCGTGTCATCCTGAGCGGGTGGTGGCGTGGGTGCGAAGGATCTCCTGCCGATCCACGAGACTCGCTCCGTCGGAAGGGGATCCTTCGCACCCTCCCGCCGCCCGCTCAGGTTGACACTTGGAACGCGCATGGAAGCCGACACAGAGCTTTTCGGCGAAGAACCTCAACGAAAGAAACGCGACGAAGATGTTCCCGAGTTTCTTCGCCAGTGGCCGCGCTACGACATCATCGCGCGCCTCGGCGCCGGCGGGATGGGCGAAGTGTTCGAGGCGTGGGACCCGCAGCTCGGCCGCCGCGTCGCGCTGAAATTTCTGTACGGCACCGACGCGGAGACGCTCGAGCGCTTTCAGCGCGAAGCGCGATCGCAGGCGCGCGTCGATCATCCCGGGATCTGCAAAGTCTACGAAGTCGGCAGCGTCGAAGGACGGCCGTACATCGCCATGCAGGAGATCGCCGGCGTCACGCTCGACGAGGCTGCGCGTGGAACAACCGTGGAACAAAAGGTGCGGCTCGTGCGCGACGTCGCCGAGGCGATGCACGCCGCGCACCGCACGGGCCTCATTCATCGCGATCTGAAACCGGGCAACATCCTCGTCGATCGCCTCGACGATGAAGCGCTGCGGCCGTACGTCGTCGATTTCGGACTCGCGCGCGATCAGCAGTCGCCGAGCGGCTACAGCCTCTCCGGCACGCTCGTCGGCACGATCGGCTACATGTCGCCCGAGCAGGCGCGCGGCCGTCCCGAGGAGATCGACCGCCGCACGGACGTCTACAACCTCGGCGTAATCCTCTACGAGCTGCTCACCGGACGCCTGCCGCTCGAGACCGAGAACATCCTCGAATCGCTCATTCGCGTGCAGAGCGAAGACCCGACGCCGCTGCGCAAGATCCTGCCGTCGATTCCGCGCGACCTCGAAACGATCGTGATGCGCTGCGTCGAGCGCGAGCCGTCGCGCCGGTACGACTCCGCGCGCGCCGTGGCCGAGGAGCTCGATCGCTTTCTCGACGGCGAGCCAATCCTCGCGCGGCCCGCGAGCGTCATCTACCGCATCCGCAAGCGCATCGTGAAGAACCGCGCGATGCTCAGCGTGATCATGATCGCGCTCGTGATCGTCGTGATCGCCGCAGGTTCCGCATTGCGCTCGCGATGGCAAGCCGAAAAACGCGCGGAGCTCGCGCAGCGATTCGGGCAGCAAGTGAAAGAGATGGAGCTGCTCGTGCGCCTCGCGCAGACGCTGCCGCCGGAGCGCAGCGTGCGCGTGCGGCAGATTCTCGAGCCGCGCATGCAGCGCATCGAATCCGAGATGCGGGAGCTCGGCGATCTCGCGCGCGGCCCCGGCTCGTATGCGCTCGCCCGGGGCAGCATGGCCCTCGGCGATTACGAGCGCGCCCGCGATCTCATCGCGCGCGCGTGGGATTCCGGATACACGACGCCCGAGGTGAGTTACGCGCGCGGCGTGATCCTCGGGCACTTCTATCAGGAAGCGCTGCTGCGCGCGACGAGCGTGCAGGATCGCAAGGAAGTCGAGCGCACCCACCGCACGACGGTGCTGCGTTACCTGCGCGGCGCGAACGGCGCGACGCTCGAGAATCCCGCGGTGCTCGAAGCGCAGATCGCGTTCAACGAGCGGCGTTGGGATGACGCGATCTTCGCGGCGCGGCGGGCGAGTGCATCGACGCCGTGGCTCTGGGAAGGAAAGCTCCTCGAAGCGACGATCCTTCGTCAGCGCGCCGCGGATGCAGCCGACGCGGGCGATCTCGACAACGGGCGACGCATGCTCGACGCATCGGGCTCGGCGTACGCAGCCGTGCTGAGCTTCGCGCGCAGCGACGCGCTCGCGTACGTCGGCGAATGCCAGCGCCGCATCATCGGCATGCGCATCGACAGCCTCGCGCGGCGTCTCACGAGCGACGACGTGAAAGACACGATCGCGCCGTGCGAGCAGGCGATCGCAATCGATCCCGATCTCGTCGACGCGTGGACCGCGATCGGCGGCGCGCACACGACCGCGATCGAAGACCAGAACCGCCACGGCGACGACCCGACGCGCGAGTCCGAGGTTGCGCGCGAAGCGCTCGGCAACGCGTTGTCGCGCAATCCGAACGCAGTCGGCGCGCTCTCACGCCTCGGCCTCGTGCATCTCACGCGCGGCCGCTGGACGTTCAATCACGGCGGCGATCCGCGCCCCGATCTCGACGAAGCGGAGAAAGTTCTGCGTCGCGCCGCGGCGCTCGAGCCGCGCACCGCGACGAATCACAATTCGCTCGGCAACACGCGCGTCACGCGCGCGAACTACGACGCGCGCGTCGGCGGCGACCCGATCCCCGACATTCGGAAAGCGATCGAGCACTACAAACGCGCTCTCGAGCTCTCGCCCGCATTCGTGCCGTCGATGACGAACATCGGCACCGCGTACACGATGCTCGCCGATCGCACGAATCAAATCGGCGGCGATCCGCGCGCGGATCTGCCCGCGGCGTGGCGATGGTTGTGGCGCGCG
>DATKFO010000802.1:0-2901 GCA_035544355.1 Thermoanaerobaculia bacterium | reverse complement strand
CGCGTCGCCGATCGCGACGCGCGTCGGCCTGGATGTGCTCTCGCGCGGCGGCAACGCCATCGACGCGGCCGTGGCGGGGTCGTTCGCGCTCGCCGTCGTCCATCCGCAAGCCGGCAACCTCGGCGGCGGCGGATTCCTCGTCTACTACGACGCGAAAACAAAAGGTGTCTGGACGCTCGATTTCCGCGAGACTGCGCCGCTCGCTGCGCGACGCGACATGTTTGCAGGCAGCGACACCGCGAGCCGCAGCGGCCCGCAATCGATCGCCATTCCCGGCAGCGTCGCCGGCATCGAGGCGATGTATCGCCGCTTCGGCACGAGGCCGTGGGGCGAGCTGATGGCGCCCGCGATCCGCCTCGCGCGCGAAGGATTCAAAGTCGATGCGGACCTCGCGCGCGATCTCGAATCCGCGAAGCGCGAGCGCAATCTCGATCCGTTCGGCAAGGCGCTCGCGGCGGGCGACACGTTCGTGCAAGCCGATCTCGCCGCGACGCTCGACCGCATCGCGCTCGCCGGCGCGAAGGAGTTTTACGAAGGCGAGACCGCGAAGCGGCTCGTCGAAGGTCTGCGCGAAACGGGCGGCAACTTCGGCTATCGCGATCTGCGCGATTACCAGCCCGTCTGGCGCGCGCCGATTCGCATCCGTTTCGGCGAATATGACATCTACACCACCGCGCCGCCGTCCGCGGGCGGACTCGTGATCGGCGAGGTGCTCAACATCCTCAGCAGCTTTCCGATGCAGTCGCTCGGCTTCCAATCGCCGAAGGCCGTGCATCTGCTCGTCGAAGCGGAGCGCCGCGCCTACATCGATCGCGCGAAGTACCTCGGCGACCCCGGCACGTCGCGCATTCCATATCGCGAGCTGCTCTCCGCGGAGCGCGCCGCGCTGTGGCGCAAATCGATCGATCCGAATCGCGTCACGATGACCAGCACGCTCACCGAGCCCGGCTCCGTTGTTGCCGAGCGCGAGCACACGACGCACTTCACGATCGTCGACGCGCAGGGCAACGTCGCCGCGATCACGACCACGCTCAACGAAAACTTCGGCAGCGGCATCCTCGCGCCCGGCTGCGGCTTCCTGCTCAACAACTCGATGGACGACTTCACCGCCGCGCCAGGCAAACCGAATCGCTACGGACTCGTGCAGGGACACGCGAACGCGATCGATCCCGGCAAACGCATGGCGTCCTCGATGGCCCCGACGATCGTGCTGAAAAACGGCGCGCCGTTCCTCGCCCTCGGCACGCGCGGCGGCCCGACGATTCCGACCACGATCCTGCAGATCTTCCTCGGCGTCACCGTCTACGGAAAATCGCTCGCCGACGCCGTCGCCGCGCCGCGCTATCACCATCAAGCCATGCCCGACACGATCTACTTCGAACGCGATCGCGCGCCGAAAGCGACGATCGACGCACTCAACGCGATGGGCCACCCCGTCGCGGAGCGCGACCCGATCGGCGACGTCCACGCGATCCTGATCGACGGCAAACGCATCATCGCGGTCGCCGATCCCCGCGCGGGCGGGGCGGCGGGAGGGATCTGAGGATCCGAAATTGGGATCGAGTGACCCGAAATTGGGATCGAGCGACCCGAAATTGAGATCGAGCAACCCGAATTTGAGATCGGGCGACCGAAATTGAGATCGAGCAACCCGAAATTGAGATCGAGTAACCCGAAATTGAGATCGAGCGACCCGAAATTGAGATCGGCGATCCGAGATTGAGGTCCCGCGATCCGAGATTGAGGTCCGCGACCCGAAATTGAGCTCCCGCAACCCGAAATTGAGGTCCGCGACCCGAAATTGAGCTCCCGCAACCCGAAATAGAGCTCCCGCGACCCGAAATTGAGGTCCCGCAATCCGAAACTGAGGTCCCGCGATCCGAGCGGAACGATTCATCGCTTCAGGCGCTTCAGCGTCCCCGAGCCCGCGATGATCGCCTCCGTCGCTTCGTGTGGAAAGAATCCCGTCTCCACGACTCCGGCGTGCTCGCGGATTTCTGCGACCACATCTGCGATATCGCGATCCGCGGGCACGCGCACATCGAGAATGCGATTGCCTTCATCCGTGATCCGCACCGAGCCATCGCGATGACGCAGTGCGGGTTGCAATCCCAGCTCGTCGAGCTTGCGCGTGAGCACGTCGAGCGCGAACGGCGTGACTTCGACAGGAAGCACGCCCACGCCGAGCCGCTCGACGAGCTTCGATTCATCGGCGATGACGATGAAGCGCTTCGCCTGTTGCTCGACGATCTTCTCGCGCAACAACGCGCCGCCGCGGCCTTTGATCAAGCGCAGTTGCGAATCGATTTCGTCCGCGCCGTCGACGGCGAGATCGAGCGGCGATACCTCGGCGAGCGCAAACGCCGGGATGCCGAGCGACCGCGCCTGCTCCTCCGTTTTGTTCGAAGTCGTCGTGCAGCGAAGATCGCGCAACGCGCCGCTCGCGAACGCCTCGCCAAGGAGTCGAACGAATTCCGCTGCCGTGGTGCCGGTACCGAGTCCGAGAGTCATGCCGCTGCGAACTTCTGCCAAAGCAGCACGCGCAGCTTCAATCTTGAGATCACTCATCGTCCCGCGTTCATCCTTCCTCGTTCCGCGTTCTCATTCGCCTCCGTCTTCTTCACCGTGATGTCGAACTTCCACTCCCGCTTCGCGAAGTAGAACGCCACGTACGACGCGAATGGGTGGTTCAGCGGTTTGTTGATCTTCGTCTCGAACAGCGGATAGAGCCACGTCGGGTGATCGTAGTGCCAGACGAGCTCCGCGTGGCCGACGGTCGGCTCCGTCGGATGGCGCTCGAAGTTGCGCAGGCCGTCGTAGCGCTTCTCGCAGATCGTTCCGCGATACACGGGGCCGCGAAGGCTCGGTGCGGTGCCGAGGACGCGGAAGCCTTTTTGCGTG